>JAPSGG010000092.1 GCA_031177845.1 Chromatiales bacterium | reverse complement strand
CGGGCCGGCGATGCAGCGGCCATCATGGATGCGGAACACGGCGGCATGGGTCGCACATACGATTAATCCGCCGTTCTCGTCGAGGAACTGATTGGGGATCCAGTCCAGCGGCCCACCGGTGTGCGGACAGCAATTCTCGTACGCGTACATGCCATCGTCCTTGCGCACCACGAACAGCTCACGGGTGCTGCCGCCGTCGGTCAAGGTGATGCCTTTGGCGCCAGTTCGGTTCAGATCGGCCAGCGCACATAGATGTCGCTTGCTCATGCGTGGGTAATGACATCAATCATTGGGAAAGCCTAGGACGCGCCTCCATAGGGCACTGTGGTTGAGACAATCTCAATTATCATAGCGTTCGCCACAGGCCGCCAATCGTTTGGCAATACCTGCTCATCAGGTGTTGCGTCCATTGCCGTTTGCGAAAACATTCATCCTAAAGTCATGAATCATTAATTGCCATGAAACACAAAGAGGCGAGCTTCGGCAAGATCTTTCTTCTGGGTCCGTGAAGCGTCCCGCGCGACGAGCGCGGTATGCGCGTACGCTTGACCGATATATTCGGTCAGACATCTACGGACTCGCTGCTGTTCGAGATCATCTAGGAATAGCCTCGCATTGTCGTAAGTCGCAATCCTTTAGCGAAGGCACGTCGGTCGGCACATAATTGCTGATAGACGCTTTTAATGGAAAGGAGTAGCGCGGCCGGTGCATGGCCTGCGCCACACCACAGGAATTATTCAGGATTTCGCCCCGAGGCGTGTCGTTTTATACTCTGGCGCGATTCACACATCGTTGTCAGGATCGCTGTTAGGATAGGGCAAGCATGCTTCACTTACGTCGCTCCCAAGCGCTTCAGTTCAATCGCAGAAAGTAGCTCTGGATGAGGGAGCCACCCCACTTCGCAACGCCGCAGGCCGCGGAGGCGGCATTCTATTCTGCCTTCGAGCGTGCCGACATCGAAGCCATGATGCAGGTGTGGGCCGACGATGAGTCGATCATCTGCATCCATCCGGAAGGTCCGCGGCTGCTCGGTCGCGGTGAAATCCGCGCCAGTTGGGAGCAGATCTTCGCGCCCGGTGTGCGTCTCAAGTTCACTCTCAAGGACAGCCGCCGCACGCGCGACGCGCTGCTCAGCATTCATGTGCTCAGAGAATACATTCGGGTGGACGGGGTCCCGCAGGGCGTGATGCTGGCGACCAACCTGTATCAGTTCGTGCATGGCAGCTGGCGTATGACCCTGCATCATGCCTCGCCGGAACCGGAGACGCGTGCTGCAGGTTCGGGATCCACAATTCTGCACTGACCTCACGCGCAGGCTGGGAGTAGACCAATGCGTAGCGTGATCGCCGCCGGCCATGAACTCACGGCGCAGGCCGCGGAGATGGTGCTGCGCGAGGGCGGCAACGCGTTCGATGCGATCGTGGCGGCGCATTTCGCGGCCTGTGCGGCCGAGCCGGTATTGACGTCGTTGGGCGGCGGCGGTTTCTTGTTGGCAAGGCCCGCCGGCGCACGGCCGATGGTCTTCGACTTCTTCGTTCAGACACCAAGGCACAAGCGGCCACCGGAATCGCTGGATCTGCAGCCGGTCGCACTCGATTTTGGCACTGCAAAGCAGATCTTCCACATCGGTCAGGGCGCGATCGCCACGCCCGGCTCCGTCAAGGGCATGTTCGAGATCCACCGGCGCCTGTGTTCCATGCCGATGCGCGAGCTGTGCGTACCCGCCGTGGAGTATGCGCGCGAGGGCGTGCGCATGAATGCGCTGTCGGCCTATATCGCGGGCATTGTGCATCCGATCTATACCGCGACGAAGGCGGCGCGCGCGATCTTCGGCGGCAGCGGCCCGGACGGGCGACTGGCCGAGGGCGACATGATCCGCCAGGCCGAGATGGCCGACACCTTGGACGCGCTGGCAATCGAAGGCGAAGACCTGTTCTACCGCGGCGAGATCGCGAAGCTCATCGCGCGCGACTGCGAGCTGCATGGCGGGCAGATCAAGCGTGAAGATCTCGAGCGCTATGAAGTGGTGCTGCGCGAGCCGCTGGTGGTCCGTTACCGCGACGCGACGGTGATGACCAACCCGCCGCCCTCCTCCGGCGGAATCCTGATCGCCTTTGCGCTCGAGCTTTTGGAACACTCGGACCCGGGCTCGTATTCCTTCGGCTCCGTAGAGCACCTGCGGTGGCTTGCCGAGGCGATGGCCCTGACAGGTCAAGCGCGCGTGGATACGCTTCGGACCGACGGTTACCTCGATGCGGAGCGGCTGCTGGATCCGAAGTACCTGAACTTCTACCGCCGACAGATCAAAGGTCGTGCGAGCGTATCACGCGGCACCACGCACATAAGCGTGATCGACGCTGTCGGCAATGCGGCTTCTTTAAGCGTATCCAATGGCGAAGGTTGCGGCGCGATCGTGCCGGGTACGGGCATTATGCTGAATAACATGCTGGGTGAGGATGATCTGAGTCCACACGGCCTGCACGGTTGGCCGGTGGGAAGCCGCATGAGTTCGATGATGTCGCCGAGCCTCGTATTGCGGCCCGACGAATTGATCGCGACCGGCTCGGGCGGCTCGAACCGCATCCGCACCGCGATCCTGCAGGTGCTGGTTAACCTCATCGATTTCCGGATGGACGTGGAGACCGCGGTGTGCAGCCCGCGCATTCACCTGGAGGACGACCGGCTCAGCATCGAGGGCGGGCACGACATCGAGCGCCTCAAGCCGCTGCTGACCGATTTCCCGGAACATAAGATATGGCCAGCCTTGAATCTCTTCTTCGGCGGTGCGCACACGGTGGGGCATGCGGGGCGGGATGCCCAGGGCGCGGGCGATCCGCGCCGCGGTGGCGTGTCGCGGGTATTTGCTTAAGCGGAACGACGGTGTGTTCGTCCCAATGCTGCGTCATCATGTGTTATCTGCAAAGAGAACCACGTCGAGCCGAAGCTAGAACTTGATCTCGATCCATGCCCAGGCCTTGGTCAGATCGAAGGCCTGCTTGCCCGTGCTCTCGGCGCCATTGCGCGCGAGATTAAAGATGTTGGCGTCGCCATCGTACGCGGCGTACTTGAGGCCGAGGGTATAGTGCTCGGCAAAGGTTTTGGTCAGCACCGCGTCCCACTCCGAGCCGTAGTCATAGCCGTCGTTGTCCGCCGATAACTGGTGATATACGAGCATGAGATTGGCGCCGAAGATCGAGGCCGCCAGTGTGCCGTAAATGTCCTCGACACCATCTGCCGGCGTGAGCAGGAAGCGGTCTGCCCAACCTTGGAAGGCATGATTGGTGCCGAGCGGCGTCTGAAACGCGCTCGCGCCATTGCCCTCCAGTAACTCGTAATTGATTTTGGCGGTAAGCGATGCGACAGCGGCGCTCTCGAATCCCTGGGTGATCCCGAGCTCGCCCAAGTAGTAGTTCAAATCGATGTCGTTCAGGTTGTCACCATAGTCCTTCTGATAGGCGACCTCTGCGGCGTAGACTGTCCCGAGGCCGGTGTCGCCGAGTGCGACGCTGCCCTGGGCGCGTCCGCCGTAGGTCGCCGTCGAGAGAAACTCCGAGGCGGCGCTGTCGAAATCTAGCAGGTACGAATAGGCTTCCAGCTGGGCCCACTCAAGGCCCATGTAGTTGAACTTGATCGCATGGCTGTCCATGCGATAGTCGGAACGATCGGGCAGCGGATTATCCTCGCCGAAGATGCGGTTGACGTTATAGATATAGGCGTAGTCGATGCTGGTGTCGGGCAGCACCATGCTGTTGAGACGAAACGCATCGAAGCTCTGCCAGTTCTGCCGCCACAGGATGTTGCCCAGATAGCGATGCAGGGGGTCCGGACGGTGCGTGATCTCCTGGCGCCCCGCGCGCAGCTCGGTCTCGGGCAGGCCGGTAAAGCTCAGGTAAGCCTGATTGATCTCCGTACCTTCAGGATCGACGACGACTGCGCGATCGAGCACCCCATTGGTGCCGCCGTCGTTGTACAGGTCATTGCCGATCGCGCGCACGTCCTCGAACTGGAGATAAGCATCGAAGCCATAAAAGGCGCCGGTCCGATAACCGAGCGCCGTACGCAGAGTGTTGGCGTCGGCATCCTCGACAGGCGGCAGCCCATCATCCTCAACATGCTCGTAGCGGTAACGCAGGTAGAGGTCCGCCTGACCGCCGGTTAGCGCCCGCCACAGATCGTCGGCCGTGGCCGGGGCAGTACTGGCACCGGCGGTCAAGCAGATTCCCATTGCGGCTCTCGCAACGCATCCAAGATTTGAACGCATGCGAATGTCTCCTTAAGTCCCATACGCGGACGCGTAGAGTACAAGTTCAGTTGATCGCGGTGAGATCTGGCGGCCATCCATGCTCAAACGCATGACTGGCACTTCAGCTCTGCTCGGCCAGCGCGCCCTCAGCTGGCATCGCTTGTAGCGCGTCACTCTCCGTGCGCACGTAGCACCACCAGGTTAACGCCAAGCAGGCGATGTAAAAGATTGCAAAGATCAACAGCGCAAACTCTGGCCCACCGGTGGCCGTGATCGAGCGGCTGAAGCCCTGCGGGATTAGAAAGCCGCCATAGGCACCGACTGCCGAGCTGAAGGCCAGTACCGCGGCCGCCTCGAAGCGTCCTGCCCGCTCGGCCGTTGCACGCTCGGTTTCGCCTTTACCGTTAGCCTCGGCCAGCCGGTCGCGCAGGAACACCGTCGGCACGATGCGGAAGGTCGATCCGTTGCCGATGCCGGTGGTGACAAACAGCAGCATGAACAGCGCCAGGAACGCGGCGAACGAGCCGCTGGCGAGCACGGCGATTACACCAAGCGCCGCGGCCAGCATCACGAGGAAATTCCAGAAGGTGACCGTCGCACCACCGTAGCGATCACTGAGCCAGCCGCCGAACGGGCGCGCCACCGACCCGACGAGCGGTCCTAGAAATGCGAACTGCAGAGGGTTCATCTCCGGAAACTGCAATTTGATGAGCAACGGCAGGGCGGCCGAATAGCCAATGAATGAGCCGAAGGTGCCGATATAGAGAAACGAGATCCGCCAGGTGTGCGAGCGCCGTAGGATCACCGCCTGCTCGCGCAGGCTCGCCCGTGACACGGACAGGTTGTCCATGAAAAACCAGGCGCAGAGCGTGGCGGCCGTGATCAGCGGCACCCACATCCAGCCGGCCCATTCTAGGCGCAGCGTCGTGCCCGCGGCGGCTCCGCCCAAGGCCAGTATGCCGAGACCGATCACGGCCGGTACGACCAGCTGTACGAAGCTCACGCCGATGTTGCCGCCGGCCGCATTCAGGCCCAGCGCCCATCCCTTTTTCGCGTCGGGATAGAAGTAGCTGATGTTCGCCATGCTGGCGGCGAAATTACCGCCGCCTAAGCCCGCCGTACTTGCCACCAATAGCATCAGCCAATAAGGCGTGGTCGGGTTCTGCACAAGCACCGCCAAACCGATTGTGGGCACGAGCAATACCGCCGCGCTGAACACGGTGAAATTGCGTCCGCCGAAGATCGGCACCGCCGCCCCATAAGGCAGGCGCAGGGTCGCCCCGACCAGCGCCGGCAACGAGATGAGCCAGAACAGTTGTCCGGTCGTGAGATCGAATCCGGCGGCGTTCAGGTTCACGGCCACGACGCTCCATACCAGCCATACCGAGAAGCCTAGGAACTCTGCGAAGATCGAAAAGATCAGGTTGCGTTGCGCGATCGACCGGCCCGCAGATTCCCAGAAGGCCGGATCGTTGGGGCGCCAGTCTTGGATCGTCCGACTCCTCATGACCCTTTTCCTTCGAGGCTGCGCGTGGATGACTTCAACACGACGACGCGCTGGCGAGATCCATGGCTGTTGGGCCAATCCAAAGATTTCGGCATATGCCTCGTATCCAGATTCTGAAACGCAGCGCAAGCCGCCTTGATCTCCTGCGCGTGCGCTCTCTCCAATGCGAGCCTGCGGCGTTGATCGATCGGTATGATTTTGGCGGTAAGTTTCATAAGGCTTCTCCACTCAAGTCCAAGCAAAGATCGTCAGATCCAACAAGCATGGAGCGCGACAACAAGGGCCTGGAGGCATCGGCTGTGACTTGGAGCCGCGTTCACCGATGAGGGGTTTGGCAAGCCTTATGCCAGCCGGCTGTTGAGCGTGTTTTGTCTAATAAGATCCTTTTGGAACAATAACTTATGACATCGCGGGGCTTGCCTGGCAGCGTGCTTCGGCAGGCACGCATGCATGATGTTGGAACGCAAAGCGCGCGTGCGCGCGCTGATGGTGCAGTGAAGGGAGAGCGGTCTTGCGAGGTTCGATGAGCGACCGGATGAGGGCGACGGCTATGCGCCGAGCGCTAGAAAAACTTCGTCGCTTTCAACCTTCACCCTGAAGGTCTTCACACAGCCTTTATCGGGCGCCACGGCCTTACCGTCGCCAAGACATATTGTCCA
>JAPSGG010000367.1 GCA_031177845.1 Chromatiales bacterium | reverse complement strand
AGTAGGCCCGATTCAATGTAGATCGGGTACGTCCGCTCGCCTAGCTGCACGGCCAATGTTTCCATTGTGGCAATGTTATTCAATCAGGCCTAAGGCTCAAGCTGGCCGGCCATGGTAGTCCGAGCGGGGAGCGCAAGCCGGTCGAGCAAGTATTGCAGAACGAACGCGACGCCATGCCGGTCCGTGGCCACAATGACGTCCGCGATCTCGCGATATAGAGGATCACGCTGCTCCAGGAGCAGGGTCAGAGTCGCACGGGGATTCTCGGTTTGTAGCAGAGGACGATGGCGGTCCCTTGCCGTGCGCCTTAATTGGGTATCTACCGTCGCGCATAAATAGACGACCGCGCCCCGTTCTTTCAGCCATCGGCGGTTCTGGTCATCCAAAATGGCGCCGCCCCCGGTTGCAAGCACAATGCCTGTCTTGCGCGTAAGCTCATCGATGATCCGGCTCTCCCTCTCGCGGAAACCGCTTTCGCCTTCGAACTCAAAGATGGTTGGGATATCGACGCCGGTGCGTCGCTCTAGCAGTTTGTCGCTGTCCCAGAAGGGGCGCGCAAGATGTCTGGCGAGCTTACGTCCGATCGACGATTTGCCCGCCCCCATGGGACCGACCAGAAAGATATTATCCCCTTTTAACATGCGCTCACGGAGTCATAACCGATCGTTGATAGACAGCATATGCCAATGACTGGCGCGAGTGAACCTGGCAGCGCGAGCAGTCAGGCCGCAGTCTCTGCAGCGGCTTGATTTGAAAGGGGTGAATTCGGCGGAATCTTTCTGGCACGCTGCGAGCATCCGGCCTCAACCCGATGTATGCCGGGCCTACGGGGCTCAAATGCATTCCGGAGTTGGCTCCGGACGGAGGATGCCGCAGACAGCCCGTGGAGCGCCACAACTGTCAGCGGCACTCGTTTGATTACCGGGCTAGCGCCAGGTCCTCACTGATGATCTTGGGCGTGACGAAGATCAATAGCTCGGCCTTATCTGTGCTGTTCAGATCCGTTCTGAACAAGCGACCGAGCAGCGGCAGGTCCGAGAAGAAAGGGACTCGTTTGGTGCTCTTCGCGAGGCTTTGCTCATAAATGCCGCCTAGTACTACCGTCTGACCATTAGCCACCAATACCTGTGTCTCCACCTCTCGTGTGTCGATACTAGGTATGAGACCACCACCGGATCCCGAGGGTACGAGCTGACCGACGCTGTCGTTGCTGACCGACAAATCCATGATAATGCGGTCATCGGGCGTAATCTGAGGCGTAACCTCGAGACTCAGCACCGCTTTCTTGAAGGCAATGGAGGCAACAACGCCCCCGCCACTGCCACTCACCTCCTGGTAGGGAATCTCCACGCCCTGTTCAATCCGAGCCTTGGTCTGGTTAGATGTGATGATTTTCGGGGTCGAGATGATCTCGGCACGGCTCTCGGCCTGCGCAGCCGACAGCTCCAGTTCAAGCAGTAGACCTAACGGCAAACGCGCAAGCGCAAGACCGACACTGCCGGCAGGATCGGCGACGGGGAGATTCACGTTGAGTCGGTCATTGAATTCCAGCTCCTCACCGTTCAGCAACTGCGTGGTGCCGTTTAGACTGCCGGTAATGGCGTCGAGTCCGTCGCCGTCATCATTGGGAAAGCTGGTGTCCAGGTTTGACGCGCCAAATCGCACTCCCAGCTCTTTGCTGAAATTATCGGAGGCGATGACGATGCGTGATTCGATCAATACTTGCCGAACCGGGATGTCGAGGCGCTCGACCAGACGGCGAATCTCATCCAGTTTGGCCGCGGTATCCTGTACGAGCAGGGTGTTCGTACGCGTATCCACGCTGACGTTGCCGCGGTCCGACAGCAGCGAGTTCTCCGGTGCCTTCAATAGGGCGGCAATATCGGCGGCACGTGCATAGTTCACCTGCACGAATTCTGAACGCAAAGGCGCGAGCTCGCTCACCTGTTGCTGGGCCTCAAGCTCCAGTTTCTCACGCGCGGCGATCTCTTCGGCGGGTGCGATCAACAGCACATTGCCGGTGCGCCGCACGTCCAAGCCTTTGGTCTTGAGGATGATGTCCAGCGCTTGGTCCCAAGGCACGTTCTTGAGGCGCAGCGTGAGATTGCCAGTCACGCTGTCGCTGACGACGACGTTGAGTCCCGTGAAGTCGGCGATCAGCTGCAGAATGGAGCGCACCTCGATGTCCTGAAAATTGAGCGACAGCCGCTCGCCCGTAAATTGCTCCTTCTTTCGAGCCCCTTCCTCTTGTTTGACTACCGAACGCACCTCGACGGTGTAAAGGTTCTCCGACTGATAAGCGAGATGCTCATATTCGCCAGAGGCTTCGATCGTCATCCGAGCACCTTCGCCCACTCTGAAGGCATCGACTGTCTTGACCGGCGTTGCAAAATCGGTCACATCGAGCCGCCGCTGCAGTGCCACCGGCAGATCGGCGTTGACGAAGTCGACCACGACCTTGCCGCCCTGCTCGCGCAGGTTGACCGGGATCTGGGGACTCGACAGGCTGATCAGGATGCGCCCTTCGCCCGTCTCGCCGCGGCGAAAGTCGATATTGGTGATGCCACGACCCTGTGGTGCGGATGAGCGCCAGCCGCTGGAACCTACGTCCATGTGAACGGT
>JAPSGG010000366.1 GCA_031177845.1 Chromatiales bacterium | reverse complement strand
GCTCGGTCTGGGCGAGGACGGCCCCACGCACCAACCTGTCGAACAGTTGGCTTGCCTGCGCGCGATACCAGGCATGTCGGTTTGGCGGCCGTCCGATAGCGTGGAAAGCGCGGTGGCCTGGAAGGCGGCCATTGAGCGCCGGAAGGGTCCGACCTGTCTGATTTTCTCGCGCCAGGAAGTGCCGTATCAGCAGCGCGACGGCGAACAGATCGCTAACATCGCGCGTGGGGGCTACGTCTTGCAGGATAGCCAGGGCGAAACCCCGGGCCACAACAATGGTGCGCCAGACGTGATCCTCATCGCGACCGGCTCGGAAGTTGCGGTTGCCATAGAAGCGGCTAAACGATTAACGGGCGCGGGTAGGCGAGTGCGCGTGGTGTCCATGCCGTCGACGGATGTATTCGATGGACAGGACGAGGCCTATCGCGAGGCCGTATTACCCACCACGGTTACCGCACGAGTCGCCATTGAAGCCGGTGTGACATGCTATTGGCTGACATACGTCGGGCCCCGAGGCAAGGTGGTGGGCGTCGACCGTTTTGGTGAATCAGCGCCGAGCCATGAGGTCATGGCATATTTCGGCTTTACCGCCGAGAATGTGGCAGCCGTTGCTGAGCAAGTCATGAATGGCGGCTGATGGTTTGAAGCAGTTTTTTGTCATTCCCCGCAGATGCTAGGACAATCTTAAGCGTCGGAAAGCGAGATGCCTCATCAATCCTCGGGATGACGGGTTAACCGGACCTTTGTTGGAAATGAATGCTGGAGAATGAAATGGCAGTCAAAGTGGCAATCAACGGCTACGGCCGCATCGGGCGCAACATCCTGCGGGCGCTGTACGAATCCAAGCGCACCGATGAGATCCGCATCGTTGCGATCAACGATCTGGGCGATGCCGGCACCAATGCGCATCTCACCCGCTACGATACCGCGCACGGACGTTTCGCAGGCAAGGTGGATGTCGATGAGGACAATATGGTGGTCAATGGCGACAAGATCCGGGTGCTAGCGGAGCGGGATCCGAGCAAATTGCCCTGGGGCGAGTTGGGCGTGGACGTGGTACTCGAATGCACCGGCCTGTTTACCAGCAAGGAAAAGGCATCCGCGCATATCAAGGGCGGCGCCAAGAAGGTCATCATCTCCGCACCGGCCGGCACGGATGTGGACGCAACCGTCGTATATGGCGTCAACCACAAGGTACTGAAAAGCTCAGACGCCGTGATCTCGAATGCCTCCTGCACCACCAATTGCCTAGCCACTATGGTCAAACCGCTGCACGAGAAGATCGGCGTCAAGCAGGGCCTGATGACCACGGTGCATTCGTATACCAACGATCAGGTGCTGACCGACGTTTATCACTCCGACTTGCGCCGAGCGCGCTCGGCCACCATGTCCATGATCCCGACCAAGACCGGCGCCGCCGCGGCCGTGGGTCTGGTGCTGCCCGACTTGAACGGCAGACTGGACGGGTTCGCGATCCGCGTGCCGACGATCAATGTATCCCTGGTCGACTTGAGCTTTTCGGCGGAACGCGAAACCTCGAAACAGGAGATCGACAAGATCATGCGGGTTGCCGCCGAGGGAGAACTGAAGGGCCTCCTGGCCTATAGCGATGGACCGTTGGTCTCCATCGATTTCAATCATACGACCGTATCGGCGACCTACGATGCGACGCTGACCAAGGTTACGGGCAATCTCGTCAAGGTGATGGCCTGGTACGATAACGAATGGGGCTTCTGCAATAGGATGCTGGATACCACGGTTGCGCTGATGCAGGCGCCCTAGACCGCTCGGCTGGCGCGTAGGGCCGGCCTTTAGCCGGCCTTCAAGATTAGCGGACTGAAGTCCGCCCTATATCCGGAATAAAGATTAGGCGACATGCGCATCTTGAAGATGACCGATCTCGATCTTGCCGGCCAACGCGTCCTGATCCGCGCCGATCTGAACGTGCCGTTCGAGAACGGGCGGGTGACCAGCGATACACGCATTCGCGCCTCACTGCCGACTATCCAGCACGCGCTCAAAGCAGGCAGCAAGGTGATGCTCATGTCGCATCTGGGCAGACCAACAGAAGGCAAACCTGAGCTCAAGTATTCGCTGCGACCCGTGGCCAATTGTCTGGCGCGGCTGCTGAATCGGAACGTGCCTCTGGCGACGAACTGGTTGGATGGCGTGCAGTTGCGCGATGGCGAACTGATCCTGTGTGAGAACGTGCGCTTCAACGCCGGGGAAGAAGACGACGATCCAGCCCTCTCCAAGAAGATGGCCGCACTGTGCGACATCTTTGTCATGGATGCCTTCGGCACGGCCCATCGGGCCCAGGCCTCAACGCACGGCGTGGCAAAATACGCTCCGGTGGCCTGCGCGGGCCCGCTGCTTGTGGCCGAGCTGGATGCTTTGGGCAGAGCGCTTGGAAACCCAGCTCGGCCGGTGATTGCGATCGTAGGCGGCTCCAAGGTGTCGAGCAAGCTCACCGTGCTGGAGTCCCTCTCTCAGAAGGTCGATCAGCTCATCGTCGGTGGCGGCATCGCCAATACCTTCATCGTCGCGGCCGGGTTCAAGGTAGGCAAATCGCTGTACGAGCCGGACCTGGTCCAGAAAGCCAAGCGACTCACCGCCGCCGCAAGCGCCCGAAAC
>JAPSGG010000091.1 GCA_031177845.1 Chromatiales bacterium | reverse complement strand
GATGCCATCACGCACGCCCAAGGGGCGTGCGATGACGAAATTGCCAGACGCCACTCGCAACCGTATCCCCGACATGGGCGTATTTTTGAGGCCCGTCGAGAGCTGCGCCTCGATCTCCACCCGTACACGTCCCACCGCCTCCTTGACCGCGGCCAGCGCAGCGGCATCGGTAACCCGCAGGCCATTGTGATAGTGAATCTCCGCGCCATGTGCCTTCAGCTCGGCCTCGATCTGCGGGCGCGCGCCGTGGACGATGACCTGCTTGACGCCTAGGCTATGCAACAGGGCGATATCGTGAATAAGGCTAGGGAAGGTGCTATCTGCGATCGCCTCGCCGCCAAAGGCGATCACGAAGATGCGGTCGCGATGGGCGTTGATGTAAGGCGCGGCATTGCGAAAACTGCTGACATCGAAGTTATTGTTGTTCACAGCCAAGTATTCAGCGTGGTGTTTGAGCCGCAACTATACCGGATTATGGGTAATCCCGCGGTAACCTGTGGCGTGTCACAGTTCTGTGATCGGTGTCACGACTAATGACTAGATCGCAACAAAAGCCGATAACTTGAAGCCTGGAACGTTGACCGTCGCGCCATGCAGATGTTAGCGTGAACGCATAAGGGATTAAATGACGATACAAGGCTACGCGTTAGCGTATAGCCAGCGATGAGAAATTAGGAAAGGGGAGTGGGCATGGACGTGGATCAGCCCTCGCGCATCTCGCTGGTTGGCGGCTTTTGCCACCACCCGGGCTTATGGCATAAGTGCCAAAGCTACTACTTGATGGGCCTGCGCCAGATACCTGGCCTTCGGCTGGGATATACCAGCGCAATAGACCGGGGCTTTGCGTGGGCCCGCGAGCGAGGCTGGCAGGGATCCTCGCGAACCTGGCATTATCTGGCCCGCCGCAATCCTGACGGGCGCTATGAAGAGGCGACCCACGTCGGTCGCTATTTCCTACATTTTTCAACTCGTGCCGATCCGCTGCGCGTCGCGGTCGACGTGCACGACATACGCAAGATCCGGGATCCGAAAGCTTATGATTGGGCCGAGGTCTACTTCAAGGTCAACCATTGGGCAGGTCTCGACTATGGCCCGAAGGCGCGGCCACTGGTGACAGGCAATGGCGCCCTGAACCAGGCGCGCTTGAACCATCTAATTGCGTTGCGCGATCACCCCAAGCATCTAGACCTCGTGCTCATCGCCAAGCTGTGGCCGAGTGCGCCTGGACCGACCTACTGGAATCCAGTCGAGCATCTGGTGCGAGTCTTCGAGGCTTTGGCCGGGCTTAAATGTCGCTCCCTGCTATGGGCGATCGTGCCGGATATGAAGGGCAAAGAATTCCCGTCGCACTATCTCAACCGTCTGGATAAATGCGGCATCCTCGTGACCAAGACCAATGTGACCATCAATGAGCTATGGGCCGCCACCTCGGCAGCGCGCTTGGCCTTCTTGCGTCCAGGCAAGCACTTGTGCGTATCATGGCGCATGATCGACCATCTGGCGATGGGCGCCTGCACCGTTTGCGACCGCGCACCGTATGCGCAATGGCCAGTGCCGCTGCAGTCCGGCCGCGAATTGTTCGACTGCGAATGCGGCATCGGCCAGGACGAAGCGCTGCCGGAGCCAGGCGACTACGAGCGCATTGCGGAAGGCGTCAGGGCGCTGCTAGCCGATCCCGAGCGAGCCGCGGCAATACGAGTGGCGGCAGCTAATTATTTCGATCGATATGTGGCACCGGAAAAGATTGCGCGTTACATGATCGAGATTGCTGCACAGGCTCTCAGGCTATCCGCGCCATCGGCCCCCAACCAGCCTCCAGCCGGCGTGGCGCGGGCGGCCGCAATGGGCCGTAACTAACGCCCATACATTGAGCCGGAGCACGCGGTGCTAGGGAATCTTAAGAGGCGAACGGATTTCTTGAGTAAGGCGAGCCGTGCTTGCGGCACGGATCGTGCGCTTTAACGGCCAATTGCCATTATCCTACTCGAGCTTGCCCGGCTAACATCCAAAGTGCTGCTTTCTAGGCCAGTGCGCCTGTTCGCTGGCGCTTGGCGGGGCTAGCCCTGCGGCAGTTTGCCGCGTGACATCTTGTCACATTTACACCTTATCCTTGGAGGCTAGCATTCAATTCACCGGCGGGGCGGGCATTTGCCCTCCACATGTATCCTGCAAGGGCGCATCTCGGGCTTATTCTACGTATCCGCCTGTGCATCCGGGAGCAACCAAGCTTCTAGCCGCCTGAGATTTTTTCGAAGAAAGCTGCAGAAGCATCCGGTGCGAAGCTAACGTGCCGGCTTGAAGAAGGACTGGCCGGGGACTTGCTTTCTAAGCGGCGTGCAAGGCAAGCCTCAGGGAGGCCGTATGTCGCGAGTCATCGTCTTCGATGTCAACGAAACACTGCTCGATCTACGCGGCCTCGATCCCCATTTCAAGGAGGTATTTGGCGATGCGAGCGCGCGGCGCGAATGGTTTTCACAGGTGGTGCGTTCGGCGCTGGTCGCGACCGTCACCGACGTCTATTCGGACTTCTCCACCATTGGCGGTGCCGCATTGGAGATGACCGCCAAGTGCCACGGCATCTCGCTGACCTCTGATCAACGAGCCGATATTCTCGGCGCCATACGCAAGCTCCCGCCCCATTCCGATGTATCGGAAAGCTTCGCGCGGCTGCGCAACGCGGGGCTGCGCTTGGCCGCGCTAACCAACTCGACGGCCAAGGTGGTCGAGGCTCAACTCGAAAACGCCGGCTTGTATGACTACTTCGAACAGGTGTTGTCGGCGGACTGGGTGCACCGCCTGAAGCCGGCAGCCGAACCGTACCGCATGGCCGCGCAGCGCCTGGGTGTGGGGATGGCCGACCTACGGATGGTCGCCGCCCATGATTGGGACATCATCGGCGCGCTTAGGGCAGGCTGTGCAGCCGCCTTTGTGGCACGTCCGGGCATGGTGCTCGATCCATTGGCCGAGCAGCCGGACATCATCGGCGCGGATCTGAGCGCGGTTGCCGACCGCATCCTCCAAGTCGAGGGACAAGCTGGCTGTTGATCTTTGCTTTACTAGGATTCGATCTACCGAGCCGATGGGTTCGGCTGTCAAGCGGAGAACGCCATTATGACACGCGATGATTGACTTCCCCTGGCATTGCTGTTGCTGCGCCTGTCCGTGTTTCTGGTCATGCTGATGTGGACCATTGACAAATTCGCGCGCCCCGAGCATGCGAGCAGCATATATCAGGACTTTTATGCCATCGGGGGCTTAAGCGCGGGCGTCATATACCTGATCGGGCTCATTGAGCTTGCAATCCTCATTGGCTTCGTGCTTTGGTTTTCGCAAGCGCTGAACCTATGGCGCGGTACTGATCTTTCACGCGGTCTCGACGCTGTCGTCGTTCGCTAAGTATCTTGCGCCCTTTGAAGGAATAAGCCTGATGTTCTACGCCGCCTGGCCGATGCTAGCGGCGTCCTTCTCAGAGAATGGGACACGCTATGGACGATCGATTAGCCATAGCGAATCTTTCTTGCGCATTCAACCACGGGCACTAGGCTTTGTGCCATGGCTTCAGGTTCTAAAAAGGTCATCGTTGCCGCGCTTATTGGCAACACGCTGATCGCGATCACCACCAAGTTCATCGCATCCGAGATCACCAGCAGCTCCGCCATGCTGGCCGAGGGGATTCACTGCACATGGGCACGAATTTCATCCTGACCAATCTCAGCATCGATTTCGCGGACGATATCTCGGCGACTGAGTTGGAGGCCAGCATCACCAAACTGGATGAAGCGATCCGGCGCACCCATCTAGACATTAAATGGGTTTTCATTGAGAGTGAGGCAAGACAAAGATTCGCCTGAATCATCTCGCGGTCAGCCGCGATAGCGCTCCAGCAAAACCACCATCAGCAGGGCAAGCATGGCTAATTCCTTCTCAGATGAATCGAGTGGCGCCACCTCACTGATCCAATACCTGCCTTCCATGAAGGCGGCCTGCTTCTCCAAGCGTAGTACCACGGCTCCATCTGAGCGCGTCACACTGTAGGCCGGATGGAGAAGGTAACCCGTGAAGATTCCCAGCACGGGCACCGCATCCAATAAACCGTCCAGTACTTTGATCCAAGGATTCTCCTCTTGCAGCGTCATCACCCTCTGTCCCTCGCGCAGAATCTCGTAATGTGCCCGCCACAGCGACCGCATCCCCAGACGGCGGACCGCACCAAGCACTTGACCGTCAGTGTTAGTGAAGTGATATTGCGCGCTTACATCCAGCACTCGATCGGCGGCAATGGTGTAAAGCGGGCGCCTCTGTGCCTGATCGGCGAAAACGGTCACCGCTTCTTTGAGCCTGAACATCTTCTGTCGCACATAACAGACTAGCCGGCCCTTCGAATCTGTTACTGAGATCTGCGGGGCGAACGCGAGGGTCTTGAAGCGGATCTGCAGCGGAAAATCCATGATTGTGAAAAAGAAAAGTGGAAGTGGGGTAGCCGGGAGGCGAGCGCTAGCCTAGCAACTGCGCGTGTCGATCAGCAAGCGATCACTGATGCCGAGAGCCGGACCCGAGTCTTCGGCGTTCGGTCGAAGGCCAGGCTAGCTAGACTACTGACCCACGTGGCCTTGCCATGCTTGAAGAGCAAGTGACCAGTCGTTTATTCGTGGAAATAGTGTCGCCAATCCCGAACCAGGATCAGGATGAGCTTCAAACGTGTGAGAGGCAAATTTTTTCGATCAGCGCGCGCAGCAGGTCTATCGTGGGTTGAATGCGTTCCAGGGTCAAATACTCGTCCGGCTGGTGCGCCTGCGCGATATCACCCGGACCTAGGATCACGGTATCGGTGCCCATCGCATTTAGGTAAGGGCCTTCGGTGCCAAACGCGACGACGCCGCTCTCATGCCCCGTTAACTGCTCGGTCAGTTTGACGATCGGGGAATCGGCGGGGGTCTCCATCGCCGGTGCGCCTTCGAATAGTGCGTTGAACTCGCATTCCAAGTTTAGGCGTTCGGCGACACCCTTAATCCGCTGGCGCAACGCGTTGCGCAAGAGATCATTGTCCATGCCGGGCAGTGATCGCAGATCGATGCGCAGCTCGCACTCGCCACAGATACGGTTCGGATTGTCGCCGCCGTGAATGTAGCCCAAATTGAGAGTCGGGACAGGCACGTCGAAGGCAGGATTCTGAAAGCGCGTGGCGAGTTCGCCCCGATACGCGATAAGTTCTTCGATCACGGCATGCATGCCATCCAATGCACTATTGCCCAGGCGCGGGTCACTGGAGTGCCCGGAGCGCCCGCGCAAGCGGATGGCCTCCATGAAGATCCCTTTGTGCTGGCGCACTGGCTTGAGATTGGTCGGTTCGCCGATCACACAAAACCGCCCCAGTTTTCGTCCGCATTGACTCAACTGTTTGGCGCCCTGCATGGAGCTTTCCTCGTCGGCGGTCGCGAGTATTGTTAGCGGCCTGCGCAGATCCCGGGCCGTAAATTCCCTCGCGGCCTCGATGGCGATGGCGAGAAAACACTTCATGTCGGAAGTGCCTAGGCCATACAGTCGGCCGTCGACTTCGGTCAAATTGAAAGGATCGAAATGCCAGCGGCCTTCGTCGAAAGGCACGGTATCGGTATGGCCGGCTAGCACCAATCCATCATCGCCTTGGCCTAAGGTGGCGATAAGATTGGCCTTCGAGTTTTCGCCGACACGCTGTATCACGATTGTATAGCCGAGCCCTTCCAGCCATTCGGCGAGCAGGTCGATGACTGGCCGATTGCTCATGTCGCGTTCGGGGCTGACGCTGCTGATCGACGGTGTGGCGATCAGCCGGGCCATCATCTCCAGCGGTTTGGGCGGCGCGGTCATGACGCCGATTGTGCAGCGGGGTCTGAGATCGCGCAAGCTCGCGGAGTAACGAAGGGTGCCTTCGGTGTATCACTGAGTGGTGCGTCAAACGCACCTACAAGCCCGAACAAGCCCAAGCGCTATACTGCCCGCATGTCCGCCTGGCTCATGATCCTAATCACCGCTGTAGTGACCGCATGTGCGACCCTGGCGATCGACTTTATCGTTCGCCAGTTTGCCAAACGGGAGAAGAGGGTTGCGCGCAAGATTGAGCATCTCTATGCCGCCGGCGACGATCAATTCCGCCGCACGATGGCCAACCTTTTCACGGCGCCCGTTTTTCAGGGTAACAAGGTCACGCCCTTGCGAAACGGCGATGAGATCTTCCCGGCTATGTTAGACGCGATACGCAGCGCCAATAAGACCATCACCTTCGAGACCTTCATCTATTGGTCCGGAGACATCGGGCGCAACTTCGCGCAGGCGCTGGCCGAGCGCAGCCGCGCCGGCGTCAGGGTACACGTGCTCCTGGATTGGTTCGGCAGCAAGGAGATGGATCCAAGCGCCATGCGCCAGGTGGAGGATGCCGGTGTTGAGCTCGAACGCTACCATAAGATCCATCTTGGC
>JAPSGG010000365.1 GCA_031177845.1 Chromatiales bacterium | reverse complement strand
ACCTCTATCGCCACGGTACCGCCTGTGGCGCAAAGCCCGGCAAGCGTAAGCCCTGCAACCGTATCGCCGCCAAACACCCCGGCGACCGCTGCACAGGCTGGACAAACAAGCCAAGATCCCCGCTGGGCGCAGCTCGAAGAGCGCCTGCTGATCCTGGATGGTCTGCGCCGCAAGGGCCTCATTACCGAAGAAGACTACGAGACGAAGAAGCAGGAGCTGCTCGAGGTGCTGGACTTATAGGTGCGCTGCCGGAAACGCTGCGCGTATTCTGGTGGCTCCAGACCATCGGCGGTATTGGAGCGTGGCAGAAGCTGGAAGTCGGCGAGGAACTCGGCGAGAAGTTTTGTTGTAGTGCCTGGAGGCGGGGCGGCGCTTTACCTTTTACCTTGTCACTGCGAAGCCTTTTCAAGCGGCCGGCGGGTAGAGCCCCGTTTTACGTACCATCCACACGGTGCACGAACAGCATCCTACACCGCCTGTAGGGGTCTCTCCTTCCGTTGACGGAGAGACCGCTGTGTGTTTCACCTCTAATCGTGCTCGCGTCGACTGGAGCTACGGCCGTCGCCAATGACGGCGTTGCGGTCGCATGCTGGTAGCACAGAGCCTTCACAAAGCTGGGGCACAGACGGTCAGCGGCACCATTGCCGTCCCTGTCCCGCTACGGCAGGCTGTGAGCGGGCGCTAGTCGAGGCTCGCGCGGCCCCAGATCGTCCGCGCGATAGCGGCCGAGTCCAATTCGCCGTCGCCGCGCGCGACGAGCTCGTCAAGGCAGGCTGCCACGCGGACGGCACCGGGCAGCTCCACGCCCGCTACAATGGCAGTCTCGAGTGCGATGCGCACGTCCTTGAGGTGGAGCTTGCTCTTGAAGCCGGGTTCATAGTTGTTGTCCAGCATGCGTTGCCCATGCACTTCGAGGATTCGGCTGTAGGCGAAGCCGCCCAGCAGGGCTTCGCGTACGCGTATCGGATCGGCGCCTGCAGCCTGCGCTAGCAGCAGCGCCTCGGCCGCTGCAGCCATGGTCTGCGCCACCAGGATCTGATTACAGGCCTTGGCCACTTGTCCCGCACCGTGATCGCCGACGTGCACGATGTTCTTGCCCATGCACTCGAACAGAGGCCGCACGCGGGCAAAGACTTCGGCCTTGCCGCCCACCATGATCGAGAGCACGCCATCAATGGCGCCCTGCTCTCCGCCGGAGACGGGCGCGTCCAGCATGTCGATACCACGCGCTTCGAGTCCTGCCGCCATCCGGCGAGTCGCTTCAGGGGAGATAGTGCTCATATCGACGACTACGTCGCCGCGCTTGGCTCCAAAAGTGATCCCATGCTCGCCGAGGACGACCGCTTCGACATCAGGGGTATCCGACACCATTGTAAAGACAATGTTCGACTGTTCAGCGAGTTGCGCCGGGCTCGCGCAGACCTTGGCGCCGGCGTCCGCCAGCGGCTGGGCGGCCTGCGACCGGCGTGCGTAGACTGCCAGCGCGTACCCTGCCTTAATCAGGTTCAAGGCTATGGGGCGGCCCATGATGCCGAGCCCGATGAATCCGATACGAGGTTTGGATGCAGACATGGGACGTCTTTCGAGAGTCGGCGATGAGGGAAGAAATCAGATTCTCGCCCAAGCAAAGCGCGCAAGGCAACCGGCCCCGGCAGGCCGGCTAATCCATACCTGGGAGATCAATCGCAAGAAGCCTGCTAACGGTTCAGCCCTTGATGACTAAGTCCTGCCTGGCCTGATTCGCGCGGATGGAGTTGATGACCTGGCTTAAGGCCTGGTCGAAGCGGTTGTCGTCGTTGATCAGTATGGTGCGGCCCGCATTCAAGTCTTCAATAAATCCTTCGAGCTCGACTTCCAATACACCGCGGCCGGTGCGGTCGGCGAACAGCAGCCGCCCGATATCTTCCAGCACCACCAACAGTTTGAGACGGCGCTTGGCTTTGCCTTCGCCGCGATAGATCTCGAACCATGCGCCCGGCTTGACCTCGGCGGGCATCCTGGATAGTAGAAGCTTGAGCCTGGTCTGCGTCTGTCCTACCTCCGGCTCCTCTTCTGCCGTAGGATCGGCCGAAGGCGAGTCTGCAGCCAATTTCGTTTCCGCGTCGGGAGCGCTTGCCTCGGCTGCGTACCTTTGCGCGAACCAGTCGCGTGTGCCTCGCATTATCGCCACTTGCGCCTCTTTGTAGCAACCTGCCTGTGCGAGTGTGGTTTGTAGTCGCTGGAAGTAAACATCCACCGGGATTCCAAATGGCCTGGCACCCAGTGTATTGCCAGCCACTCTCGCTCCCTTCACGATCTGACGGAGTATTCCTACGGCATCGTGCCACGCTTGCGACTGAATGCCCTGTCTAAGATAGGTCTGCGCCATGTAGGGCGCCCAGCATTTGAGAATAAAGGCCATTACATCTTCGGGCAGCTGGACGTTCTGCATGTAGCGATTGAGCGTGCCTACCACCTTGCGCTTGGCCGCTAGGCGGCGCGCCTCGATGCGGGCCTCACGCTGGAATCGCCCCTCGACCTTGCGGATTTCCTCAGCCTCGACCTCGCGGAGTTGCAATAATTGCTGAAACGCCTTTTCAAGCGGCGCGAGATCGGTCTCAAAGGTGTCGATAACGCCCCTGACAATGCCCGCCAGCTTTCCGAACAGC
>JAPSGG010000090.1 GCA_031177845.1 Chromatiales bacterium | reverse complement strand
ACAAGATTGAACCAAGTTTAATTGCGCGAGACTAAGCAGGCGATCATTGCTGACATGCGTGACGACTATCAGGAATTGAAGCGGCACTGGGGTGGTTTTGCCGGCTATGATGACTGGTTCGGAAGTCCTATCAACAATGCCAAATTAACAGCGGTGGCCATCTACCGCGGTCTCGTGCCCGACTTTGAGCGCTTGCTGACAGCGTGCGGCGGCGATTTCGAGCGCTTCTATCGCCAGGTTGAGCAACTGACCCAGCTTGAGCTCGCCGAGCGTCACGCGCAATTAAACTTGGTTCAATCTTGTTCTTAACTTTTCCTAGCGGCCATGACGGTCCCGAATATATTGCGGCACCACCGATTCCAATGTTGTCGGACAAGGCTCGCCGTTCTTGCACACGCTGTCTCGCGTGAGCGAACGATAGTTATCAAGCGAGAGTGGTTTCCCCGGTACATATTCCATGATCGCCGCCTGCAATCTGGAAAGTGTCTTGGGCAATCCGATGATCAGCCGTTTGACGCCCATCACTTTGGCAGTGTACTGCACCAATTCTCTCACGGTGTATTCGCGTGGGCCGCATAGGTCATAGCGCTTACCGTAGGTCGACGGGTCGTGTAGCGCGGCCGCGAACGCGTCGACCACATCACCCACGTATACGGGCGCGACGCGCGCGTCGGGGCAGGCGAGCGGCAGTATGGGTGAAATCTTCAGCAAAGTGGCGAATCGGTTGATGAAGCTGTCGTCGGGTCCGAAGATCACGGGGGGGCGAAAGCTAGTGACTTTCAATTCCTTACCCGCATTGGTGTGCACGTAGTTCTCGGCCTCGCCTTTGGTGCGCAGATAATGACTCGGCCCCATCCCGGCGTTGGCGCCCAATGCGCTCATGTGTAGCAAACGCCGCACGCCATTATCCAAACAGGCTTTAATCACCTTGCGCGCCAAATCCACGTGCGCATGTCTGAAGCCGGATCCACTGTGGCCCTTCTCGTTGAGAATGCCCACCAGATTGATGACTGCATCGCAGCCCTGAAAGCAACGACTCAGTTGCACCGGATCGTGCACGTCGGCCTCGATCAGTTGGAGGGTTGGCAGTACCAATAACCCACGATGACGCTCGCGACGGCGCGTCAACACCTTCACATTCAAGTGTTGTTCCGCCAGGCGGTTCACGAGATGCCGCCCGACGAAGCCGGTGCCACCCAGGATGCAAATGTTTTGCATATGCACGGTGCGCTAGGCTCAACGCAAGTGAGTGGTGGTTCTTGGGAGTCCAGGCTACTCTATGCGTGCGGGAACAGGGGTGTACTCACGCCGTGCCGCGCGTCGGACGCCTGCGCCGTCGCGGCTTGTTAGCACCCGGCTTGCCGGCGCGCATCTGCGAATTGCGCTCGCGGCGCGCTGGTGGCTTGGGCCTAATCATCAGGTTCGGATCAATATCGGCGGCGGGAATCTTGTGGCCGATGAAGGTCTCGATGTCTGGCAGATGGAAAGCGTAGTCCTCGCAAGCGAAGCTGATGGCATCGCCCTCGGCTCCGGCGCGCGCGGTGCGCCCGATGCGGTGCACGTAGTCCTCTTCCGATTCGGGCAAATCGAAATTGATGACGTGACTTACGGCAGGTATGTGCAGGCCGCGCGAGGCCACGTCGGTCGCGACCAGCAGCGGGTATTCGCCGGTTTGAAACCCTTGCAAGAGCCGCTGGCGCTTGCGTTGCGGAACGTCGCCGGACAGTAGGGCGACCTTGTGGTCGTTGCCAGTCAAATAAGCCGCGAGCCTCTCGGCCGTCTGTTTGGTGTTGACGAAGATCATCGTGCGCTCGGGGCGGTGTTGTTGCAATAGTCCCAGCAGCAACGGGATCTTCTCTGCATTCGAAGGATAATAAACGAGCTGCCGCACCTTTTCCGCTGTCACGCGCTCGGATTCGATCTTCACGAGCTCCGGATTATTCATATGCTCGTAAGCCAGCTCCATGACTCGGTACGAGAGCGTCGCGGAAAACAGCATGCTGAGCCGCCGGTCGGGCTTAGGCATGCGGCGCAGCAGAAAACGGATGTCCTTAATAAACCCTAAGTCGAACATGCGGTCGGCCTCGTCCAGCACCATGACCTCGACGGCGTGCAGGTCAAATACCCTCTGCTTGAAGTAGTCGATGATGCGGCCTGGCGTACCGATGAGAATATCGACGCCCGCCGCGAGGCTGTCGCGTTGTTTGACGTAGTCCGTGCCGCCGTAGATCAGCCCGAGCTGGAACTCGGTGTGCCGACCTAGCAGCAGCGCGTCCTTATGGATCTGTATGGCGAGCTCGCGGGTGGGCGCGAGGATGACGGCGCGCGGTTGAGTCTGCCTGCGGTCGGGCCAGGCAGGGCGCGAGAGTAGGCGCGTGTAGAGCGCCACTAGAAAGGCGGCGGTCTTACCAGTGCCAGTCTGCGCCTGCCCCGCCACGTCCCGGCCGGCCAAAAGCCACGGCAGGGCTTGCGCCTGAATTAGCGTGCAGTGGGAGAATCCCGCATCACTTAGGCCCTGCTGAACCGGTCGCGGCAGATCAAATTGCGAGAATTGAACTTCGGACAGCAGCTGCGTAGTCATTATCCTAGGATAGCGCAATTGGCGTCTATCGCATAAACTGGATTACACGGACCTTAGTCATTCCGCCACGGCGCACGAGCGTAGACTTGCCCGCGGGTATACGTTAACCTGTCGATCAAAGGTGATGGCCAAGGCTGCGCATGATTTGGCCCGTGGCCGGATGCCGATCTTCTTGGGAGACTCATGTGAGCGACAGGATCACCCATATAACTGACGCCAGCTTCGAAGTCGAGGTGCTGAAGTCCGTTCAACCGGTGCTGGTGGACTACTGGGCGGAATGGTGCGGGCCGTGCAAGATGATCGCCCCGACGTTGGATCAGATCGCGAATGAATATGCCGGCAAGCTCAAGGTCGCCAAACTCAACATCGACGACAATCCGGCCACGCCCTCCAAGTACGGCATCCGCGGCATTCCGACCCTGATGATATTTAAGAACGGGAAGGTGGAAGCCACCAAGGTAGGGGCCGTGTCGAAATCCCAGCTGACAGCGTTTATCGACGAAAGCATCTAACCCGCCGACGCGCGGCCGCCACAAAAGGCTAGACGACGCATGCGTTTGGTGCTAGGGTATTCGGCGCACATTCGATATGTTCTTGCCGTCCAGGCATTTCCTCTTTCACGTATAAGACGTAACGCGGAGACGGGCCCACCCCGGGCGTATAGCTGCGTAACAGCGCGTTGAAGCTCGACATTGTCTGACCAACCCAGGACCCCAGGCGCGTGCGCGGGGGCCACATCGCCGACACCTGTTCCTGCATCCAGCAGCGACTCGTGGAGGCTTGTGCCGCGCGCGCCTTGATTCATGCTCTCCAAACATTGACGGTATCGCACATCTATGAACCTCACTGAACTCAAGCAGAAGCCGGCCGCGGAACTTGTGGACGTTGCCCAATCCGTCGGCGTCGAAGGGGCGGCGCGCTCGCGCAAGCAGGACATCATCTTCTCCATCCTCAAGGCGCATGCCAAGAGCGGGGAGGATATCTTCGGCGATGGGGTGCTGGAAATCCTGCAGGACGGGTTCGGGTTTCTGCGCTCTGCCGATAGCTCCTATCTCGCGGGGCCCGACGATATCTACGTTTCTCCCAGCCAGATCCGGCGTTTCGGGTTGCGCACCGGCGATACCATATCGGGTAAGATCCGGCCGCCCAAGGACGGCGAACGATATTTCGCGCTGCTGAAGGTCGACGAGATCAACTTTGAAGCGCCGGAGAACGCCAAGCACAAGGTTCTTTTTGAGAATCTGACACCGCTGCATGCCGAGAAACGCCTCAAGCTGGAGCGCGGCAACGGCAGCACCGAGGACATCACCGCGCGCGTCATCGACATCGTCGCGCCCATCGGCAAGGGCCAGCGCGGGCTGATTGTGTCGCCCCCAAAGGCCGGCAAGACCATCATGCTGCAGAACATCGCGCAGAGCATCACTGCCAACCATCCCGAGTGCTATCTCATCGTGTTGCTGATCGACGAGCGCCCCGAGGAAGTGACGGAGATGGAGCGCATGGTCAAAGGCGAGGTGGTGTCAAGTACCTTCGATGAACCCGCTACCCGGCATGTGCAGGTCGCGGAGATGGTTATCGAAAAGGCCAAACGTCTGGTCGAGCACAAGATGGACGTCGTGATCCTGTTGGACTCGATCACGCGCCTGGCGCGCGCCTATAATACTGTCGTGCCGGCCTCGGGCAAGGTATTGACCGGCGGCGTGGACGCCAATGCCCTGCAGAAGCCCAAACGCTTCTTCGGCGCCGCGCGCAATGTGGAGGAGGGCGGTTCGCTGACCATCATCGCGACCGCGCTGATCGACACCGGCTCCAAGATGGACGAAGTGATCTACGAGGAGTTCAAGGGCACCGGCAACATGGAGATCCACCTAGACCGCCGCATCTACGAACGGCGCGTCTTTCCCGCGATCAACATTAATCGGTCCGGCACGCGGCGAGAGGAATTGCTCACTGAGCCGGACGAGTTGCAGAAGATGTGGGTACTGCGCAAGTTCCTGAATCAGATGGATGAGGTCGAAGCCATGGACTTTATGCTGGGGCGCCTGCAGGCGACCAAGACCAACAACGAATTCTTCGATGCGATGAAGCGGTAAAGGGGGTATGGGACATAGAGCCTGAGAAGCGAAAGAAACCTCAATTCAAGCCATTTCTTCTTCCTATTCCCCCACGTCGTATGCCCAATTCCCTTCCGTAACCTGCCAATAGCTTCTCCAGGACATCCGGATCCCAGGGTCTGGGAAGATGGTGATCGAAACCCGCGCGCCTGGTGCCCTCGCGCATGGCCTCATCGCCATAGATGGCAGGGATTTAATCCAGCAGCGTAGGCGTATGGTGATGGTCTGGCCTTCGCACGCCCTTCGAGTCCCGGCTCCTATGTCCGTTGCAGGGCTCGATGGCCGATGTCAGTGCGAAAATAAGCCCCTTCCCAGTGAATTGCGTGCACCAGTTGGTAGGCGCGCGCTTGGGCCTCGGCGATCGTCTCGCCTAACGCAGTGGCGCATAGCACCCGGCCTCCGTTGGTTACGATCTCGCCGTCGCGCCTGGCGGTGCCGGCATGAAAGATCTTGGTGCCTTCCAGTTCATGCCCCGGTAGGCCATGAATCACCTTGCCCTTGTCGTACTGGCCGGGATAGCCGCGTGCCGTCATGACCACGCCCAACGCGATGCGCGAATCCCATCGCGCGATTGCGCCGCCGAGCCTGCCATCGACCGCGGCCAGGCACAGTTCCGCCAGGTCGGATTCGAGCCGCAGCAGGATCGCCTGTGCCTCCGGATCTCCCAGACGGCAGTTGAATTCCAGTACCTTAGGGGTTCCATCGGCACCGATCATGAGGCCGGCGTATAAAAACCCGGTGTAAGGATTGCCTTCGGCGGCCATGCCAGCGACCGTGGGCGCGATCACCTCACGCATGATGCGCTCGTGAATCTCTTGTGTGACCACCGGCGCCGGCGAATAGGCCCCCATGCCGCCAGTGTTAGGCCCGGTATCACCGTCGCCCAACGCCTTGTGATCTTGCGAGGTCGCCAGAGGCAGCACGTCCTTACCGTCCACCATGCAGATGAAACTGGCCTCTTCACCGGTAAGGAATTCCTCGATGACCACGCGTTGGCCTGCCTCACCAAAGGTGTGACCCCGCAGCATGTCCTGCGCCGCACCGATCGCTTCATCCTCGGTGCGCGCCAGGATCACGCCCTTGCCTGCGGCCAGCCCGTCCGCCTTGATCACGATCGGCGCGCCGTGGCTGCGGATGTAGGCGGCCGCCTCCCTGGCACTGGTGAAGGTCGCGTAAGCCGCGGTGGGAATCCTGTGCCGCGCGAGGAAGTCCTTGGCAAAGCGCTTGGAGCCCTCCAGTTGCGCGGCTCGGCGCGTGGGACCAAAGATGTTCAGTCCGGCCGCCTCGAACTCGTCCACGATGCCCGCCACCAGCGGCGCCTCTGGCCCGACGACGGTCAAGTCGATGGTGCGAGCCTTAGCGAAATCGAGCAGCCTTAGGATATCGTCGGCCGCAATGGAAACGTTTTGCGTGTTCATCTCGTGCCCCGTGCCCGCATTCCCGGGCGCCACGAACACGCGATCCACACGCGGCAACTTTGTCATCTTCCAGGCCAGAGCATGCTCACGCCCGCCGCCGCCGACGATAAGAATTTTCATAGATCGTCCTATGTACCGGAAGTTGCAGTACCGACTTCCAGCGGTAATCTTCTAGCAAAGTCTCATCAAGTCAACCATACCGCGGCAACACATATGCGAGTGCCAGAGGGAGCGTGACAATCGTTGCCAGGTTGCCGAGCATGACGATGGAGGCAACCTTGGCGGGTTCTTGATCAAAGCGCTCAGCGAACAGAAAATTCAGTACGGCCGGCGGCAGCACGCCGAACAGAAATAACACGCCGTCCTGCACCTTCGGCAGATCCAGGATTGCGAGCATCACGGCTGCGATG
>JAPSGG010000089.1 GCA_031177845.1 Chromatiales bacterium | reverse complement strand
ACAGCGTGGATGGCGTCTTATGCCGCTGGGGTTATATGCTGATGATCGATCCCGCGGCGGCTCTCACGGAAACCCGGCGTGTGTTGCGGCCGGGCGGTGGACTGGCGTTCTCCGTCATAGCTGCTCCCGAGCGCAATCCTTGGGCGGCGCTAGTGGGCAAGGTCTTAGTGACACAGGGGCACATTCCGCCACCCGACCCCGAGGCGCCCGGCATCTTCGCGATGGCTGATCCAGGGCGCATCCGAGAACTTGTCGTGGGGGCTGGCTTCGCCGAGCCCGAGATCGAGGAAGTCTCCTTTCGCTTTACCTTTAACGACCAGGATGACTATTGGCGGTTTCTTACTGAGGTAGCGGGAGCTATCTCGGCTATCTTGCAGTCTTTCCCTCTCAAGGTACAGGCGCAGGTGCAGGTGCAGGTGCGGGAAGCGGCTGAGCCGTTCCGTTCGGGTGAGGGTTACGACTTCCCGGTCGGTTGCCTGAACTCCGTGACGCGCTGATCCAGAAACTATCCCTAGGCCATTTGCGCCGCCACCCGCAGGTAGCTCAAACCAAGCCGCCTATTGATAGCCGACTATAGTCAGCCTTCCTCAATGCTGCTGTATTTGTGAGTGTGCCCAAAAACGCTCCTTTGGGTATGACGGAGGCGCATGGCAAGGACGCTTGTAACCAACGGATCGAGGTCCACGGTTCTCGGGGGCATCCCGTAGGAGTGGAAATAAGTGCTATCTGGTTTGCTCTGACTGACTACGTACGTAGCCGCCGTCACGGCCCAGTCGGGAAACGCCGACTTCATCCGCAACTTCTCGTCGCCTACTCAAGCTCGCTTCCAACGATCAGAGGCCATACCTAACGACCCATGGATTCACATGGCACGCCATCACCGTCGATGCCGCTATTGCCGCACTGGCGCAGATACCTCATCGCCGCCTCACAAGTGGCCATCTGCCCGCAGGTGCGAAAGTTGTCGTTTTTGGGGCAAAGCAATCAAACATGAGATGGCTTCGGTGATAATGCCGTCCGGCTGGAGCATTTTGCTATGCTGGGCTTACGCGTAGCCGTAGCATGCAGCCACTTGCTGGCTCCGCTTCCCCACGTGATCACCTATTCTTTCTCAGCGAGGAAGTAGACGTAGCGTAACAATCCTGCATCTGCGGCTGCCTTAGCGAACATTGCGGCATTGAACTGGTTCTTCGCGAGTTGCACGGCTTGCCGGCCGTACTTGATGGTGTTAACCGCGACCTCCGCAAGCCGCTCCACCGTGGTCGGCTCGGCCAGCGCCTTAAGCGCTATTTGGTACCCACGCTCCCAATTGGAGGCGACGCGTTCCGAAAGGTCTTCGAGTTCAAGCACACGAAATCCGGCGGCCTTGAAGGCTTGCTCGTAACCGCCCACGGTTTCCATGGCGGGAATGCCCCAGTAGCCGTAGAACGGTTCAAGAAGCATCTCTTCTTGGAGCGCTGTCGGCCGCTTGGCTCTGCACCAGTCAACCAGCAACAGGCGAGCGCCTTTATGAAGGCGCGTCGCAACACCCTTAAGCGCAGCGTGCTTGTCAGGAAGATAGCAGGCGGCATCCAGCCAAACCGCCGCATCGAATGGCGCTTCATCGAGCTCGGCGATGTGCATGATGTCGTGCTCAATAAAGCGGAGATTGGCGAGTTGCTTCTTCTTGAGCCGCTTGTACGCATGTGCCAACTGAGCATCCGATATATCCACACCGAGCACATCCGCACTGGTGCGCTCGGCCATCCACGCGGAGAATGCCCCCCCGCCGCAGGCCAGTTCGAGAATACGCCGTGCGTGCGCGCCGCCGATGGCCTGAAAGTAGCGCTGGTGGGTACGTTCTAGCGCGGCATCCCAGTCCACGCACCCATCTTCCTGCTCGAAGATCGCCAGGTGAAAGAACTCTCCCCAGTGCTCATAGTACAGATCGGCTGTCGCGCCGAATACGGTTCGAACATCAGCGCGGCAGCCACGGCGCCGATCCTGCATCGTCTCGAACATGTCCTTTCCCCCTCTTTGGCTGGAAAACGCGTGAGTTCGTATCTGCTGCGCGTTGCTGAACTGGCGACGGTGACGTGCTTGCCGAACACCAGCCCCCCCAGGTGATCGCCTGATACCGTACCGTACGGCTGCCCGCGCTCGAGCGCATCAATGCCCGATAGCCTGATCTTGCGCTGATGATTGCTCGCGTCGAGGACCGTGAGCGTGTCGCCGTCGGCGATCTTGACCACGCGCCCGGTGAGCGTATTGCCAACAGCCAGAGCGGCGAGGGCCACCACAGCAGAACGCCGGCAATTGTCGTCTTAATGGCCGGCACTGTTCAGTCGATCAGCTAATGGTCCGGCATCACGCACGGCGTAATCGGAGTAGCCGTGCGGCGATCATTTGTTGCAATTGCCATATTGCCCCGTCTCAAGTGGAGCTTTTTGTTTGTAGGACGCACCAACTGCACCACTGATGCACCACTAGCAAAACGTTCGTGCGGCTGATCTTAGAAGTTCGATATTAAGCTATTGATATTAAATGATTAATTGGTCGGAGTGAGAGGATTTGAACCTCCGACCCCTGCCTCCCGAAGGCAGTGCTCTACCAGACTGAGCTACACTCCGATGCGCAATAGCTAGAAGCTGCGATCGACCGCGAAGCGGGCGAGCGCGATAAGCGCTTGCTTGTGGTCAGAATCGGGCAGGTGGGCCAACTGTGCGATCGCATCGCTTGCCGCCCGCCGCGCGATGGCCTCAGTGTATGCAATGGCCCCGGTCGATTCAATGGCTTCCAGCACTGCGTCGATCTGCTCAAGCCCACCACGCTCGATGGCTTTCCGAATAACTTCCGCCTGTTCGCTACGGCACTTATGTAGTGCGTAGATGATCGGTAGCGTGGGTTTGCCATCGGCGAGATCGGCGCCCACATTCTTGCCGATCTGTTCGGCCGAGGCGCTGTAATCCAGCACGTCGTCGATCAATTGGAAGGCGGTGCCCAGATGTAGGCCGTAGGATGCCAAGTCGCGCTCAGCGCGCGGCGGCGCTCCGCCCAGCACAGCGCCGGTCTGGCTGGCGGCCTCGAACAGCTTGGCCGTCTTAGACTGAATGACCTCCATGTAGCGAGCCTCGGTGGTGTCGGCATCGCGGCAGTTGAGTAACTGCATGACCTCTCCTTCTGCGATGATGTTGGTTACGTGGGACAGGATCTCCATGACCCGCATGCTGCCGATCTCGACCATCATCTCGAAGGCGCGGGAATACAGGAAATCTCCGACTAGCACGCTGGACTCGTTACCCCAGATGGCATTGACGGTCTCATGGCCACGGCGCAGATTCGAGCCATCGACCACGTCATCGTGCAGCAGGGTCGCGGTATGAATGAACTCGATAATGGCGGCCATATCGATATGGCGGCGGCCTTCGTAGCTGCACACGCCGGCGGCGAGCAAGACCAGCATGGGCCGTAGGCGCTTGCCACCGCTGTTGACGATGTAATGGCCCAACTGGTTGATCAACGCCACCTGCGATTGCAGGCGCTGGTGAATTAAATCGTTGACCGCCGCCATATCGCGGGCAACCAGAGCGTTGACTTGATCCAGGTCCATGCGAACAAGAAGTCGGGGGGCTTCGCGCATGCTAAGGGGCGCTCATCGAGAGCGTCAAGCATCTTGGTACTCAGCGCCCGCCGTATTTGACCACGGCGGCCCGAGCGGCTAAACTTCGCGATCCTTTGCGACGCCCGTCCGAAGACGACAAAATCATGTATGCCGTAATCAAAACCGGTGGCAAACAGTATCGAGTTGCCCAGGGCGACGTTCTACGCGTCGAGAAACTCGCGGCGGAAGTCGGCGCGAGCGTCAACTTCGAGCGCGTGCTGATGGTGGCCGATGGCGATAACATTTCGATCGGCGCGCCCTTCATCGAAGGCGGCAAGGTCACCGCGAAAGTCAGGTCGCACGGCCGCGGCGACAAGATCAAGATCATCAAATTCCGCCGCCGCAAACACTATCGCCGGCAGATGGGTCATCGGCAGAGTTACACCGAGATCGAGATTACCGGTATCGATGGGCGAGCCGGATAAAGAAGGTGGCGTAACCGGACACGGATGTACGGGCTGGAGTCTAACTGGGTGGAGAGGCTGCGCCAAGAATGGGTGAGCCGCGACCGAATGTCCAGCGAACATTAGAGAGGCGCGGCGAACGACTGGACAGGAAGTCCAGGCTGGGATTTCAAATAGCGTTAAAGCCTCGCCAGGGAAGGCTCGTGCATTCCTCCGAGAGACACTCGCGGATTTGCTACGTAAGAGTTTAGGAGTCATTTGATATGGCACATAAAAAAGCAGGCGGCAGCACGCGCAACGGCCGCGATTCCGAATCCAAACGCTTGGGCGTAAAGCGCTTCGGCGGCGAACAGGTCAAGGCGGGGAATATCCTTGTACGCCAGCGCGGCACGCGCTTTCACCCCGGCGTGAACGTAGGCCTCGGCCGCGACCACACCTTATTCGCGAAGGCTGACGGCCATGTTCTATTCGAAACCAAAGGCGTCCGGCAGCGGAAGTACGTGAGCGTGCTCACCGGCTGAGCAAAACGCAACGACAGCTTCAGAAAAGCCCCGCATGATCGGGGCTTTTTTATACTTGTATCGATGAAATTCGTCGACGAAGCGACCATCGAGGTCCGGGCGGGCGACGGCGGCAGTGGCTGCGTCAGCTTTCGGCGTGAGAAATACATACCCCGCGGCGGTCCCGACGGCGGTGACGGGGGTGACGGTGGCAGCGTGTACCTACAAGCCGAACGCGGCCTCAATACCCTTTCGGACTTCCGGCATGCGCGCCTGTTTACCGCGCAACGCGGACAGAACGGGATGGGCAGAGAACGCACCGGCAAACAGGGAGAAGACCTGATCATCGCGGTGCCGGTCGGTACGCGCGTCACCGACGCCGAGACCCTCGAGCTGATCGGCGACTTGGCCCGTGATGGGCAGTGCCTGCTGGTTGCGCAGGGTGGCCGCCGCGGTCTGGGCAATACCCATTTCAAGAGTTCCATCAATCGCGCGCCCAGACAATCCACCCCGGGCACGCCCGGTGAGGTACGCCGGCTTCATCTGGAGCTCCAGTTGCTGGCGGACGTGGGTTTGCTTGGACTGCCCAATGCTGGCAAATCGACCCTCATCACGGCGGTATCCGCGGCGCGGCCCAAGATTGCCGATTATCCCTTCACCACCTTACATCCCAAGCTCGGCGTCGTACGGGTAGGCCCGGCCAGGAGTTTCGTCATGGCCGACATCCCCGGCCTGATCGCGGGCGCGGCCGAAGGCGCAGGGCTGGGCATCCGGTTCCTGAAACATCTATCCCGCACGCGCCTGCTGTTGCACCTGGTCGATATCGCGCCGCTCGGTGATGACGATCCGGCGCAGGCGGTGCTCACGGTTGCCGCCGAACTGCAAAAGTTCGATCCCGCGCTCGCTGCCAAGGAGCGTTGGCTGGTTTGCAACAAGATTGACCTTTTGTCACCTGAACAGAGGCAACCCGCACAGCAGAACTTGCTGGAGCGCCTTGACTGGCAAGGGCCCGTGTTTATGATCTCGGCGGCGACCCGCGAGGGCACGGACGATCTGATGAGTCGAATCATGACGTACCTGGAAGCACGTGACGCTGAATCGCACAGTACTGGCTAGCGCCCGCCGGTGGGTGATTAAGGTCGGTAGTTCACTGATCACCAACGACGGCCGCGGCCTGAATCTTCCGGCCATTCATGGATGGTCTGAGCAGATCGCGGCCCTGCGCGAGGCGGGCAAGGAGATCGTGCTAGTGTCATCCGGGGCGGTTGCGGAGGGTATGGGCAGGCTTGGCTGGCGCAAGCGCCCGCAGGCTCTGCATGAGCTGCAGGCAGCGGCCGCAGTGGGGCAGATGGGTCTGGTGCAGGCGTATGAGTCGCATCTCCAGCGGCACGGCATTCACAGCGCGCAGGTGTTGCTCACCCGCGAGGATCTGGCCGACCGCGGGCGTTATCTCAATGCCCGCACCACGCTGCGCACGCTGCTGAGCCTACGCACCGTCCCGGTCGTGAATGAGAACGATACGGTGGCCACCGATGAAATTCGCTTCGGGGATAACGATACGCTCGCGGCGCTGGTCACCAACCTAGTGGAGGCGCAACTGCTGGTCATCCTTACCGATCAAGCCGGTCTATTCGATCGCGACCCACGCCGGCACGCGGACGCGCGACTTATCGACACGGCGCAAGCCGCCGATCCGGAGCTGGAGCGATTCGCCGGTCCCAGCGCAGGCGAACTGGGCCGCGGCGGTATGGTGACCAAGCTCACCGCCGCCCGGCGCGCGGCCCGTTCAGGCGCGGCCACGGTGATTGCCTCAGGATGGGAAAATCAAATATTGCTGCGACTCGCTAAGAGCGAGCCGCTGGGCACTTTGTTGCTGCCGAGCAAGGAACCCCTAGCCGCGCGCAAGCAGTGGATCGCGAGTCAGCTTCAGGTCCGCGGGACGCTCACTCTAGACGCCGGCGCTGCTCGCGTGCTACGCGAGC
>JAPSGG010000088.1 GCA_031177845.1 Chromatiales bacterium | reverse complement strand
TACCGTATCTGAGCAGCTTGTAGTGGGATAAGTTCGATATGCGAGGCCCTGCGGTCGTCAACCATGCAAAGGCTTAAGTCCTTGCTTGACCACGGATTGGTGCGCCAGGCGCGCCTGTTCCAGGCGATGACGGAGAGAATGCGCCTGCATCTGCCCGCCAAGGTCGCTGAACATTGCTGGGTCGGCGGGATCCGGGAGCGGGTGCTGGTGGTGGTGACAGACAACGCCAGCTTCTCCACGCTGGTGCACTATCAACAGCATGAGATCCTGAAACGGATCAATAGCGATTTTCGGGCGGAGCTGCCGGCACCGCTGGTTAAGCTCAAGGCGAAAGTCGCTAAGCTCCCGCCGACGCCGCGAAATCCGTTGCCCCGGCCCAGCTTGTCCGCCGACAATGCCCGCGGGCTAGCGCGCGTGGCGAAGGACATTGGTGATCCCGAGCTTAAATCCGCCCTAAACCGATTGGCCCAACGCGGCGTGAAACATAATTGATTGCAGGAGCAGCGCCGCCTCGGCCTTGTTGAGGCGCAGGCCTCGCCGCAATCGGTCCTTACTCCATCTCTCTCCCGGCCCTCACCCAGTCCTCTTCCAAAGGGAGAGGGGGCATTGGTGTCCTTCTCCCTGCGGCAGAAGGGGATCGGCGGCATGGCCCCACTGCTCAACGGGCGCACAGGTACGCACCAGGCGCCGGCGCAGCAGGCCTGCATAGCACAGGAGGGGGTGAGGACTGCTACATCGCGCTGATCGGCCGGCTATAAGAAATGGGCGCAGCCCGCGCCTCGTCTTCGAACGTCACCTCTTCCCAGGCGTTCTTTTGCCGCACCAGCTCACGCAGCAAATGGTTATTCAGATCATGCCCGGACTTATAACCCATGAACGCCCCGATTAGGCTGCAGCCGAGCAAGTACAGATCGCCGATGGCATCCAGTATCTTGTGCTTAACAAACTCGTCTTCGTAGCGCAGACCGTCCTCGTTCAAGACGCGATAGTCATCCAGCACCACGGCATTGTCGAGGCTGCCGCCCAGCGCCAGCTTGCGACTACGCAGCATCTCGATGTCCCGCATGAACCCAAAGGTACGCGCGCGGCTGACCTCTTTCACGAACGAGGTTGTGGAGAAATCGAGCTCGGCGTGCTGGCTGCGATCCTTGAAGACCGGGTGATCGAAGTCGATGGTGAAACCGACCTTGAAGCCGTCGAACGGTTCGAAGCGCGCCCACCGGTCGCCATCTTCAACCTTGACGCTGCGCTTGATGCGGATGAACCGCTTTGGCGCATTCTGCTCGACGATGCCCGCCGACTGCACCAGAAAGACAAACGGCCCGGCGCTGCCATCCATGATGGGCACTTCCGGCGCGCTCAGATCTACATACGCATTGTCGATCCCCAAGCCGGCGATAGCGGACAGCAGGTGCTCGACTGTGGAGACCCTGACGCCATCCTTGACCAGCGTGGTTGACAAGTGCGTATCACCGACGTTCTCGGGTCGGGCCTTGATTTCGACCGGGACATCCAAGTCGATGCGGCGAAAGACGATACCGGTGTCAACCGCCGCTGGGCGCAAGGTGAGATAAATCTTCTCTCCCGTGTGCAACCCGACACCGGTGGCCCTGATTGTATTCTTAAGTGTTCGTTGCCTAATCAATGGTATTTTCCCATTCAACGGGTGCAAATAGCCCATGCAATTACGGGACCAGACATCCGGCCTAAATTCCGGTTGCTCAATCCCCGCGCAAGGGGCGCTAATTATGTCATACGCCTTAAACTTAAATAGGTCATCGGCAGAATGAGCCCGAATTCGGTCTGATCGGCGTCGCTAAACGATCACGCGGAACAAATGCTCCTGCGCGGTCCCGTCGCTCCTCGGCGACAAAGCCTGCTGCACCGGCTTGATGTTTCGCGCGGTTTGACAGGGTGACAGCCCATTGATTCCGCCGCGCGCCGCCGATCTGCGCTTACACGTTCACCTCCTCAGCCGCATAGGCCGCGACAGACAGCCCGCCGCCAGTGAATGAATGAATGGGCGGTCTAGACGTTTGCGACCTTCTTAGTCGGCCTGCCGGCGCAAAAACGCCGGAATGTCGAGATAGTCCAGATCGTAGTCGCGATCGGCTTCGAACTTATTCGCCGGCTTGGGCTCGTTGCGCATCACTGTGGGACGCTCCAGGTTCCGGTAATCGATCTCGCCACTGGCGCGCTTCTCGACCAGCTTCACCGCCGGCTTTTGTGCGACGTTGACGCGTGCTCCGAGCCCTGTAGCCACCAATGTGACGCGCAGGTCGCCACCCATGTCGTTGTCGATCACGGTGCCCACCACCACGGTGGCATCCTCGGCGGCCATCGACTTAACCGTATTGCCCACCTCGTCGAATTCGCCGATGGAAAGGTCCGGGCCCGCAGTGACATTGACGAGGATGCCGCGCGCGCCGGCGATGTTGATGTCTTCGAGCAGCGGGCTAGAGATCGCAGCCTCGGCGGCCACGCGCGCCCGGTGTTCGCCATGGGACACGCCCGATCCCATCATCGCCATGCCCATCTCCGACATCACGGTGCGGACATCGGCGAAATCCACGTTGATCAGGCCGGGGCGCGTGATGAGCTCCGCGATGCCCTGCACGGCGCCCAGTAACACGTTGTTGGCGGACTTGAACGCGGACAGCAGGTTCGTGTCCTTGCCCAACACGTGCAGCAGCTTCTCGTTCGGAATCGTGATCAGCGAATCCACGTGTTGCGAGAGTTCCTCAATACCCTTGCAGGCGATGTGCATGCGCTTGCCGCCCTCGAAGCCGAATGGTTTGGTGACCACGGCGACGGTCAGGATGCCGAGCTCCTTCGCGACCTCGGCCACCACGGGCGCAGCGCCCGTGCCGGTGCCACCGCCCATCCCGGCGGTGATGAACAGCATGTCGGCGCCGTCGATGACCTCCTGAATGCGGTCGCGGTCTTCCACCGCCGCCTCGCGCCCCACCGTGGGATTGGCGCCGGCACCCAGGCCCTTGGTGATGTTGCTGCCCAGCTGCAGCACCGTCTTGGCCGTGGTATTCTTCAGTGCCTGCGCATCCGTATTGGCGCAGATGAAATCCACGCCCTCGATCGCCGCCTGCACCATGTGCTGCACGGCGTTACCGCCGCCGCCGCCAATGCCGATGACCTTGATCACGGCGCTTTGGTTATAAGAATCCATCAATTCGAATGGCATAACAGGTCTCCCATTGAGTAAGTATTAATATCCCCAGTCTCAGAAACTCCCCTGAAACCAGCTCTTCATCCGTTTCCACGCCACCGAAATTCCCGTCTCGGCGAAGTTCTCCGCATGGCCACCCTGGCGGCTGCGATAACCGAATAACAACAGGCCGACGCCCGTCGCATGGATGGGATTGCGCACCACATCGCTTAAGCCCGAGACATACTGCGGAATCCCTAGGCGCACCGGCATATGGAATACCTCCTCTGCAAGGTCAATCACTCCTTCCATCTTGGCGCTGCCGCCGGTCAATACCACGCCGGCGGCGACTAGGTCTTCGAGCCCGCTGCGCCGCAGATCCGCCTGCACGAGGGCGAGCAGTTCCTCGTAGCGCGGCTCCACCACCTCCGCCAGCGTCTGGCGCGACAGTCTGCGCGGCGGGCGCTCGCCCACGCTCGGCACCTCAATGGTGTCGTCGGGATTCGCCAGTTGCCGGAGCGCGCAGGCGTACTTGACCTTGATTTCCTCAGCATGCTGAGTAGGCGTACGTAAGGCGACCGCGATGTCGTTGGTGACCTGATCGCCGGCCAGCGGAATGACCGTGGTGTGACGGATCGCGCCCTCGGTGAATACCGCCACATCCGTGGTGCCCCCGCCCATGTCGACCAGACACACGCCCAGCTCCTTTTCGTCATCGGTCAGCACCGAATAGCTGGAGGCCAGTTGTTCCAGGATAATATCATCGACCTCCAGGCCGCAGCGGCGCACGCACTTGACGATGTTCTGGGCCGCGCTGACGCTGCCTGTGACCAGATGCACCTTGGCCTCGAGTCGCACTCCTGACATGCCCACCGGCTCGCGGATGCCTTCTTGCTGGTCGATGATGAATTCCTGCGGCAGGATGTGGAGGATCTTCTGATCGGCCGGGATCGCCACCGCGCGCGCCGCATCGATGACGCGGTCCACATCGCTCGGCACCACCTCACGGTCCTTGATTGCCACGATGCCATGCGAGTTAAGACTCTTCACGTGACTGCCAGCGATGCCGGCATAGACCGAATGGATCTCGCAGCCGGCCATCAGTTCGGCCTCCTCCACCGCCCGCTGAATTGATTGCACGGTTGATTCGATATTGACGACCACGCCCTTCTTCATGCCGCGTGATGCGTGTGAGCCGATACCGACGATTTCGACCTGTCCGCTGTCGCTGATCTCGCCGACGATCGCCACCACCTTCGAGGTGCCGATATCGAGACCTACGATCATGCCCTTGTCGGATTTCTTCGCCATCAGTGATTTGTCATTCCTATATGCGCGACGCTTTCGGCCTCTGGCCGCTTCCAGGCGACCGCCAGCCCGTTGGTGTAACGCAGGTCTATGCTCTGGATGTGCTCCTCGCGCGGGCTCAGCACCTGAGAATAAACGCGCGCTAACCTCGCCACGCGCGCGCCAGGATTCCCGCGCCCGATCTCAACCGGTATGCCGTTGTCCAGCAACAGGTGCCACGCGCGCCGCTCGTCTTCCACCAGTGCGCGTACGCTCAAATCTAGGGGCCGCAGCATGTACGATATCTGCTGGTACTGTGCAAGCAGTTGTCGCTCGCGCCCCTTAGGCCCATGCAGGATCGGGAGGTTTTCGGACAATCGGCCGGCCTGCGGCCTGAATATCTCGCCCTCGCGACTGAGCAATGCATCGTTGCCCCAGCGCGCGGCGGCCACGTGTTCGCGGATGCTGATCGAGAGCGCGTCTGGCCAGCGGCGGCGCACCGAAGCGCTTTTCACCCAGCCAAGGCGCGTCAGTGCCCGCTCGATCGCCTGCAAGTCCACTGTGAAGAAGTTGCCCGCGAGGTGGGCCGCGGCAGCCTGCCGCAGCGCCGCGCGCGAGGCTTTGACAGATGCGTTCTCGAAAACCACCCGCTGGATCGGCAAGCTGGCTGGCTCGCGCAGCTTGTGCACTCCCAGCACGATGAGGCTCAAGATCGTTACCACCGCCAGCACCTCAATCCAGTCCCAACCGGAGAGAGATCGCGCTTTCGCCTTTGCGCGCGATTCAGCGCCACGGCGCTGCCGCCAACGCGCGCGTCTGAATTTCGCCACTGCCCCTCGCCCTCGCGATTCATGATTGTGCGCCCTCCTTCAATGAGGTCGCCAAAATGCGCATCACCAGCGTTTCCAGATCGATCCCGGCGGCCGCGGCCGCCTTGGGCACTAGGCTGTGATCGGTCATGCCCGGTATGGTGTTCACCTCCAGCAACCACGGCCGAAACCGCTCATCCAGGATGAGGTCCACGCGGCCCCAACCGCTCGCGCCCACCGCCTCGAACGCGCGCCAACACAAGGCTGCGATGTCTCGCTCCTGATCCGCCGGCAGGCCGCAAGGACAGTGGTAGCGCGTGGTATCGGTGAGGTACTTCGCCTGATAGTCATAAAAACTGCGCGGCGTCTCCATGCGGATCAGGGGTAACGCCTCGTCGCCCAATACGCCCGCGGTGTATTCGCCGCCGCTAATCCAACGCTCGGCGAGCAAGGTGTCGTCGTGCTCGAAGCCCAGCTCGCAAGCTTCGGCCAAGTCTTCGGCGCGCGTGACCTTGCTGATGCCGATGCTGGAGCCCTCGCGTGTCGGCTTGACGGCCACCGGAAACCCCAGCTGTTCCTCGATGGCACCGAGATCGGTATCGCGGTTCACCACCACGTAAGGTGGGGTGGGAAACCCGAGTTGCTGCCAGACGACCTTGGTGAGCCGCTTGTTCATGGTAAGCGCGGAGCCCAGCACGCCACTGCCGGTATAGGGCAGGCGCAGCACCTCCAGCGCCCCCTGTATCACCCCATCCTCTCCACCGCGGCCATGCAATATATTGAACACGCGGTCATATTTGCCGCGCGCCAGCTGCTGGAGCACGTCGGTGCCGGCGTCTATGCCGTACGCATCAACGTCGCACCGTTGCAACGCCGCCAACACCGTAGCGCCACTCTTGAGCGAAATCTCGCGTTCCGCGGACCAGCCGCCGTATAGCACAGCGACTTTGCCGAATGCCTTCGGATCGGTAGCTGTATTCATATGTTGCTCCAGAGCACCGCACCAAAATCCTCCCTGGATCCCCCCTTTCTTAAAGAGGGGCGCGCCGCGCGGGGGATTTGCCTCATTCGCACAGCTGCGCCCCTCGGTGGCGAACGCATCCATGGAATCCCGCCATCGTAAACGGCGACACGGGATAGCAAAACGGAGTTCAGGCCCATCAAGTCCGCTCCCCCGCGATCGATACCTCGGGCACGAGGCGCACACCGTACGCCTCCTGGACCCGTTGCTGAACGAATTCGATGAGCGCCTCGATGTCCGCCGCCGTGG
>JAPSGG010000364.1 GCA_031177845.1 Chromatiales bacterium | reverse complement strand
TCGACGTTATCGGCATAGCGGCGCGCGCGTTTGACGGCCGCGATCGCCTGCTCGAAGACTTGGTCCGGAGAGAGACGCAGCTTGTTCTGCATGTGAATCGGCGATGTGGCGATGAAGGTATGAATGCGCCCGGAATTGGCACCCTTTAGGGCCTCGCCGGCACGGTCGATATCCTTGTCGATCGCGCGCGCCAGGCCGCACACGGTGCTGTCTTTGACCGTCTGCGCCACCGCCTGCACCGCCTCGAAATCGCCTGGGCTTGCGATCGGAAACCCTGCCTCGATAACGTCCACCCGCATGCGCTCCAGCGCCTTGGCGATACGCACCTTCTCCTCTTTGGTCATCGATGCGCCTGGGCTTTGCTCACCGTCGCGCAGGGTCGTATCGAAAATGATGAGTTTCTCTTTTGCTGCCATGATCTTTGCTCCTGTCGTATCGCCGCGCTCGATCGAGAAAACGGGGCACGGCGCGAACCACAATCAAGCGCCTGCCTGATTTTACAATGGCAGACGCATACGGGTTAGGCGCGCGTTTAACCTCGCCAGGCGTGGAGGATCGCCGCTAACGCGGCAGTCGCAGGGGCAGCAGATTGCGAGTACGGCGGACACAAAGGATGCGCGCACAGCGAGGTGCCATTTCAAAAGCGGATTGTGCGCGGTTTCGATTCATGGATCGCACTATAGCCTTCCACACGGGCTTTGCCAAGCGCTTATTGGTCGTCCGACGAGACCTGAACCTGATCCTTGACCGCGTTCGTCAGCGTGCGATGGCCATGCTTGCGTCGCCAACGGATCACGCCGATGACAGGCCCCGACAAGGCATAAAGGGCGAAGAAGGTGAACAGCACCTTAGGCGGATCTAAAGACAGCAGCATCAAGCCCAGCACCACCGCCAGGATGGCGACGAACGGCACACGCTCTCTTAGGTCGAGATCCTTGAAGCTGTAGTAGGTCAAATTGCTGACCATCAAGGCTCCGGCCGCCACGGTTACCAACAGTGCGGGAATCTTGAGGTCGCTGCCCGCGAAGCCTAGATCGTGCCACGTCCAGATCATGCTCATCACCAACGCGGCGGCCGAAGGACAGGGCAGCCCCTGAAAAAAACGTTTGTCCTGGCTGCTGATCCGAGTGTTGTAGCGCGCCAGCCGCAGGGCCGTAGAGGCGGCAAAGAAGAACGCCGCCAACCAGCCGATCTGGCCCCAGAACCAGCCCATGGGCTTCATATAGACCAGCGCCCATTCGTACATCACCAGCGCGGGTGCCAGCCCGAACGAAATCATATCGGACAGGCTGTCGTATTCAGCGCCGAAGGCGCTCTGGGTGTTGGTCATGCGCGCCACGCGACCGTCCAGACCATCCAGCAGCAGCGCAATGAATACGGCTATGGCCGCAGCCCCGTAACGGCTGTTGATGGCCGCGACAATGGCATAGAAGCCGGCGAACAAGGCGCCGGTGGTAAACAGATTCGGGAGGAGGTAAATGCCGCGCCGAGACTTCTCGGGATTATCATCGAGGCGTGGTTCAACGTCGTCAGCCACCGGTCTCCTCCGACTGATGCGTCGGCACGATGTGCAGCGCAAGATCCTTGTCGAACGCAGGCAACTCCGTTACGAGCGCACCGTGTCGCATACGCCCTTGCCATCGCCACCGGTTACCGTCGCGAGGATCGACGGCGACGATAGAAACTTGTCCGTCTGGTATATCCAATGACTCAAGCGCCAGCGGCGCCCCTTCCGCGACCGAGTCGCTCGTCTCACCGGCGTAAAGATACACCGCAGCCTCCTTAGATGAAGCTAGGATCAGCCTGTGCTGGGCAGGTGCACTGGTGGCTCTTCCTGTGACTGGCGCGAGCGCCGCGTAGTCCTCAAGCCGCTCAAAAAAGCGATTAAGAATCCTGGCGCGCTCGGCGTATGTACGCGCCGGCCGGCTGTCAAGATCCATCGCATACTGCTTGGCATAGACGCCCACACCCTGCACCTTGGTCATCAGCGCATACCACTGATACACGTGCAGCGATTCCAAATCATCCAGAGCGCCGTATGAGGGGCTGTTGGTGCTGATGACCGGTTTCCGGTAGCGCCGCCGGAACTCGACGACGAGATCCTCATGCAATGGCTCGCGGTCACCGGCCGTCAGGTAAGGAACTACGTGGCTCTCCGCGCCCTCGGCGATAATCACGTCTAGCCGCGGATGCGAGAGAATGTACTCAAGCGGCCCGGCATCGCCGGTCTTGACGAATGTCTTGTAGAAATGATCGAAGTCCATCCCGACCAGCAGGTCGTTGCCCGTATCTTTCTCCCATCCCTCGATGATATCGAGCGTGAACTCAATCCACTTCTTGGTCGTCCCCTTATTGAAGGAGCCCTCGTTCATCAAGTCGATGATCACGTTGCCGCTGTCGCCGATGGCGTTAAGGACATACACCACCCATTGGCTATGGATATCTCGCCAGACGGTATCCTCCGGCATCGCCGCCATCAGACCATAACCGCCGCGGCGCTCCTTGCCAGTGATGAACTCCTTCACGAGCTTGGTTACCGCGCCCAGAAGCCCATCGTCCTTGTCCCCCGGCATATGAAACCCATTGACGTTGTTATAGGAATTGAAGTAATTGGTGGCCCAGGCGCCACTTGCGCCGCCCTCGAAATACACCCGCTGGCTAAGCTGCA
>JAPSGG010000363.1 GCA_031177845.1 Chromatiales bacterium | reverse complement strand
CGATCGCAGCTAGCGGCTGCAAGCCTTCGTTAGAAGAGGCTTATGTGCCGGAGACGACTGCCGCGGGCGAAACCATCCTGCGCAAGGGCAATGGCGCGGAACCGCAGACCCTAGATCCGCATCGTGCGCAAGGCGTACCCGAGGCGAACATCCTGCGCGACCTGTACGAAGGACTGATATCTGAAGCGCCAGACGGCAGGCTTGTAGCCGGGGCAGCGCGTCGCTGGAAGATCAGCGGCGGCGGCAGAGCTTACACCTTCTACCTACGTGCGAATGCCCGCTGGTCAAATGGTGTGCAGCTTACGGCTGGAGATTTCGTGTATAGCCTGCGACGTTGTGTCGATCCTGGCACCGGCTCTAGTTACGCTGCGATCCTATCACCTATAAAGAACGCGACCGCCATCATCAATGGTAGACTTCCGCCCAAAATGCTAGGCGTGAAGGCTCTTGGCCCGCACACGCTCAAGATCAGCCTTAAGGCTCCAACGCCCTATTTCCTCGGGCTGCTGACACATACGACCACATACCCTCTATACCGGCCTGCGGTGGAGCAGCACGGTGCGCAGTTCACGCAGCCGGACTACAGCGTGAGCAATGGCGCATATGTCCTCGCGGATTGGGTGGTCGCCTCATACGTCACCCTACGCCGCAATCGCCACTATTGGGACAATGCGCTCACCCGCATCGATATTGTCAAATACTTCGGCATTGATGATCAGGAGGCGGAGCTGCGCCGTTATCGTGCCGGCGAGCTCGACTGGACCTCGACCGTGCCGCTCGGGCAAATGGACTGGGTGCGCGAGTACTTGCCGGGCGAATATCGCGCAAGCCCTTATCTTGGAACATATTACTATGGGCTGAATCTCACACGCGCGCCATTTGAGAATAAACCCGCTTTGCGCAAGGCATTGTCACTGGCGATCGATCGTGGGCTTTTGGTCAAAAAAGTCACGCGCGGCGGCGAAGTTGCCGCGTACGGCTGGGTACCGCCCGGCGTTAATAACTATACCGGCCAGCAATTTGCTTATGCGAACTGGCCACGCGCCAAGCAAATTGAGGCAGCCAAGCGCCTATATGCGCGGGCAGGGTACTCGCGGGCGCATCCGCTGTCCGTTGAGATCCGATACAACACGAGCGACGCCCACCAAACCATCGCGACCGTCATCGCTAGTCAATGGCGATCGACACTCGGTGTACAGACAACCTTGATCAACGAGGAGTGGAAGGTCTTTCTACAGAACGTCCAGGCTCGGCGATTAACCCAAGTCTACCGAGCGTCCTGGATCGGCGATTACAACGACGCGAATACCTTTGCAGAGCTAATGCACTCGCGCTTTGGCCTGAATGGCACGGGCTATTCGAGTACTGCATATGACCGGCTGGTGGCACAAGCTGCTATGGAAACGAATCAGCGGCGCCGGCGCAAGCTCCTCCAGCGAGCCGAACGAATCCTGCTAGCGGACCATCCCCTGATACCCATCTACTTCTATGTCAGCAAGCGAATGCTTAAGCCGTACGTGCAAGGCTACCAGAACAACATCATGGATCATCACTATACGAAGAATTTGTATCTGGAATTGGGCCGGAGAAAGGGCACCGGCGTGCGCGACTGATGCTGGTTTATGCTTTGCGTCGCGCAGCGGCCGCCATTCCAACGCTTTTCGTACTGCTGACCATGGCTTTTATTCTGATCCGCCTGGCACCGGGCGGACCTTTTGACACCGAGCGACAACTACCACCGGCGATCGAAGCGAACCTGCAACAGCGATATCATCTCGACGAGCCGCTTTACGAAGAGTATGGGCGCTATTTGTGGAACATTGCACGTGGCGATTTCGGACCTTCGTTTCAGTACCAGGATCTAACCGTCACGCAGTTAATCCGCGCGGGTTTTCCCGTCTCCTTAAAACTGGGCATCAGCGCCATCTTGCTGGCAATACTAGTCGGCCTCTCGTTAGGCGTTGCCGCCGCAGTGAACCAGAACCATGGCGCGGATTACTGCATCATGACCGTCGCCATGCTAGGGATCTCAATTCCCAATTTCGTGCTGGCCCCGCTCTTGATCCTTGGCCTGGCCATCTACTTGGACTGGCTACCGGCAGGTGGTCTGGAGACTTGGCGACACCACATCCTACCGGTGATGACACTCGCCACGGCACAGATCGCTTATATCGCCCGGCTGACACGCGGCTCGATGATCGAGGTGCTACGTTCACCTTTCATCCGAACAGCGCGCGCCAAAGGCCTACCGATGCGAGTAGTTCTATTGCGACACGCGCTCCCAGCCGCACTGGCGCCGGTTGTTTCATACCTGGGACCGGCCATTGGCAGCCTTATCACTGGCTCAGTCGTGGTCGAGACTATCTTCGGCATTCCGGGCATAGGCCGTCATTTCGTTATCGGTGCGCTCAATCGCGATTACACCTTGGTACTAGGCGTGGTGCTGCTCTATGGAATGCTGATAATCATGCTCAACTTCCTCGTTGACCTGCTGTATACATGGTTAGACCCCAGGATCAAATATTAAGCTACACGGCAGTGCATAGTCCCGGCGCGCCGCCGTCGGTTTTAACCGAGCACCCAAGTCAAAGCCTATTGCGGCAGGCTTGGCGGCGCCTGCGTACGAACAAAGCTGCCATGACCTCGCTGGTCGTGCTCGCCACACTGTCGCTACTG
>JAPSGG010000362.1 GCA_031177845.1 Chromatiales bacterium | reverse complement strand
ACGATGGATCAGAACATCGTCATCGCCTGCGAAGAAGCCGAAGACATGCGCAACAGCAAGGTATGCATGGCCGGCATGGCCAATGTCTTCGCGCACGCGCTATCCGATTGGAAGGCGCTGGATGGGCTGCCTGAGCGATTCCGAGTGAGGATCGAGGCAGGATAGCGCCGATGTCGCATGCAACCCTAGTAGGCAAATTCACCGTCACTTCCGCGTAGGTCCCATCATCGCGGGGGCGGCGTGGAGTCCAGAGGGCAATCGCGCTTTAAGTCAGCGTCCCACTGGACTCCCGCTCCCCGCCTGCGCGGGGATAAACCTCACGGGAATGACGCACGCATGGTGTAGACTTTTGAATATCCGCTAGCCCCTTATGCTGACGACCACACGGCCGCGGGTCTTGCCCGCCAGCATCCGCTCGAACACCTCGGGCAGTTGGTTCAATGTCACGGTCTCGGAGACGATCGCATCCAGATGCCGCGGTCTCAAGTCGCTACTCAACCGTTGCCATAAAGAGTGACGCCACGTCAGCGGACAGTTGGACGAGGTAACACCCAGCAATCCAACGCCGCGCAGAATGAATGGCATCACTGTGGTCGACAGCTTGGCCCCACCTGCCAGGCCGATGCTGACGATGTTGCCCCAAGGTTTCACGGTGCGAGTCAGCCAGCCCAGCACGTCGCCACCCACGTTATCGACCGCGCCGCCCCATAGCGTTTTCTCCAGCGGCTGCGTACCCATTTCCAAGTCATAGCGATCCACTACTCGGCTCGCGCCCAGCGATTTCAGGTACCGCCCCGCATCGGATTTCCCGCTGAGCGCGACCACTTCGTAACCCAGGCCGCTCAGCATGTCGATCGCGAAACTGCCGACGCCGCCGGTGGCGCCAGTGATCAAAATAGGGCCGTGCTCCGGTGACTGATGGTTCTCCTCCAGCCTCTTGATCGCCAGCGCGGCGGTGAAGCCGGCCGTGCCGATCGCCATCGCCTGGAACGCGTCCAGCCCTTCAGGCAAAGGAATCACCCAGTCCGCCGGCACGCGCACGTATTCGGCATAACCACCGTCGTGCACTTCGCTCAGGCCGCAGCCGGTCACGACCACCATATCGCCGCGCTTGAATCGCCCATCGTCGCTGCTCGATATAACCCCGGATACGTCGATGCCCCCGACCATCGGCGAACGGCGCAGGATTTTGCCTTTACCAGTGCCGGCGAGCGCGTCCTTGTAGTTGATGCTCGAATAATGCGCCTCAATCACCACCTCGCCAGGCGATAGATCATTGAGGCTTAATGTTTCTATGCCGGCGCGCGTCGCGCCATCCTGATCGTGGATTCGAAAGGCGCGGAAGTTTTGCATGATCTGTACCTCGGTATTCAACCTACTGAGCCTTACCAAAATCTGCTGTCACCCATTACGGCGGCCGGCGCGGTAGGCTCACCCCTTCGCGGCGCCTTTCAGTTCGTCGAGAATCGCTCGTGCGCCGCTGATCGCCATGTCTAGGTCTTCATGCAGGTAGCAGAAATGGCCCATCTTGCGTCCCGGCCGCGCCTCCCGCTTGCCGTACAGATGCAGCTTGGCGTCGCGGTGCTTGAGCACCGAAGACCAGTCCGGCGCGCCATCACGCCACAGGTCGCCCAGCAGATTCACCATGACCACCGGCGACAATAGCTTGACGTCTCCCGCTGGCAACCCACAGGCCATTCTGACCTGCTGCTCGAACTGTGAGGTCACGCAGGCGTCGATGGTGTAGTGGCCGCTGTTGTGCGGGCGCGGTGCAATTTCGTTCACCAGCAGCACCTCTTCGCTGGTCAAGAAGAACTCCACCGCCATCACCCCGCAGTAATGGAGCGCATTGGCAAGCTTAGTCGCCATCACGCGCGCCTGCTCCGCGAGCCTTGCCTCGACCCGGGCAGGTACGATGCTCAGGCTCAGAATGCCGTGCTCATGGATGTTTTCCGCCGGTGGAAAGCAGGTTATCGTTCCATCACTCGACCGCGCCAGCACGATCGACATCTCAAGCTTGAGGTCTACGAGCCGTTCCAGCACGCACGGCACGTTGCCCAGCCGATCGAAGGCGGTGCAGAGCGCGTCGTAATCGTTAATTTCGACCTGGCCCTTGCCGTCGTAGCCGAACGCCGAGCGTTTGAGGATCAACGGCGGCGCGAGATTGGCGAATGCCGCTTTTAGATCTCGTGCGGAGTGGATCGCCTCGAAGTCCGCCGTCGCGAGCCCGGCCGACCGTATGACCGTCTTCTCGCGAATGCGATCCTGCGTGGACTCGAACGCCGTGGACGATGGCCGAACGGGTCGCTTGGCCTCGAGTCTCCGCAGGGCCTCGGCGGGCACGTTCTCGAATTCGGTTGTGATGGCATGGCACTCGCGCGCCAGCTGCTCCAGCGCCCAATCGTCCGCATACGCGGCATGCAGATGTTCGTCTGCCATACGTCCAGCCGGGCTGTCGGAGCTGGGATCGAGCACGATGACGTGATAACCCATCGTACGAGCGGCCGCGGTGAACATACGCCCCAACTGCCCGCCGCCGAGCATCCCCAGTGTCGCACCTGGCAGGATCATGAGCCGGGCAGCGTCATTGTGGTGACGGCGTCATGTTGCTCCTTGCGGAAGGCCGCAAGCTTGGCGGACAGCACGGAGTCATCAATAGCCAGCATCGCGACCGCGAACAG
>JAPSGG010000087.1 GCA_031177845.1 Chromatiales bacterium | reverse complement strand
CCCGCTCGGACTACCATGGCCGGCCAGCTTGAGCCTTAGGCCTGATTGAATAACATTGCCACAATGGAAACATTGGCCGTGCAGCTAGGCGAGCGGACGTACCCGATCTACATTGAATCGGGCCTATTGCATGATGGAGCGCTACTCAGACAGCACGTGTCCGGGGGCAAGATCATGGTGGTCAGCAATGAGACGATCGCTCCGCGCTATTTGCCCGTCCTGATGTCCGCGCTCGAGGGGCTGCGCATTGATGCAACGGTGCTGCCTGATGGTGAACAGTATAAGACGCTGGATACGCTTAACATTATCTGTACCAATCTATTGGAAAAGAGACACGATCGCACCACGACCTTGCTGGCGCTAGGCGGCGGCGTGGTGGGCGATATCACTGGCTTCGCGGCCGCCATTTACCAGCGCGGCGTGGACTTCATTCAGGTACCGACCACGCTGCTCGCTCAGGTCGATTCGTCGGTTGGCGGCAAGACAGCCGTCAATCACGCGTTGGGCAAGAATATGATCGGCGCCTTCCATCAGCCCCGCTGTGTGGTCATCGACACCGATACCCTCAGCACCCTTCCGGATCGAGAATTGAGCGCCGGGCTTGCCGAGGTCATCAAATATGGGTTGATCGGCGATGCGCCTTTCTTCGATTGGCTGGAAGAGAACATCGAACGACTACTGCAGCGCGACATGCAGGCAATTGCCTATTGCATCCGTCGCTCCTGTCAGAACAAGGCAAAGGTGGTCGCAGCGGACGAACGCGAGCAAACGGGTAAGCGCGCGTTGCTCAATCTGGGACACACGTTCGGCCATGCGATCGAGACAGGTTTGGGCTATGGCACATGGCTCCACGGTGAGGCCGTCGGTTGCGGCATGGTCATGGCGGCGATGCTCTCGCACCGTCTGGGCTGGCTTTCGGCCGGCGATCTCGAGCGAACGTGCGCCTTGATCGAACGTGCACACCTACCGACTCGGCCCCCCACGGAGATCGAAGGCGAACGATTCCTGGAGCTCATGGCCGCTGACAAAAAGGCCTTGGGCGGTAGGTTGCGGCTGGTCTTGTTGCGCGGCATTGGCGAGGCAGTGGTCACCGCTGATTTTCAACTGGAAGCGCTTAGGTCAATGCTCGGAGATTACGACCGTGGGGCGGGGTCAGGGCAATAAATCCGAGTCGCTGTCTCAGCATGCTGAAGGAAGGCTGGCGGGTTACGCCGTAAGCGAGGCTTGCAGCCGCGGCAGACTGCACAAGGAACCGTCTCCCACCTACCGCGGCGAGTTTCAGCGCGACCGGGATCGCGTTATTCATTGCGCCGCCTTCCGCAGACTGGTCTACAAGACCCAGGTGTTCGTCAATCATGAGGGCGACCTGTTCCGCACGCGTCTCACGCATTCGCTGGAGGTCGCGCAAATCGCGCGCTCTATTGCGCGCTCTTTGCGGCTCAATGAAGATCTGGCCGAGGCTATCGCGCTCGCCCACGATCTAGGCCATACGCCCTTTGGGCATGCCGGTCAGGACGCGCTGAATGCGTGCATGGCCTCATACGGCGGCTTTGAACATAACCTGCAGTCGCTGCGCGTGGTCGATGAGTTGGAGCTGAAGTATGCCGAGTTTCCAGGGTTGAATCTCACCTTCGAGACACGCGAGGGCATTCTCAAGCATTGCTCCACCAAGCATGCTCGCAAGTTGGGCGAGATCGGCCGGCGCTTTATCGACAGGCACCAACCATCACTCGAGGCGCAGCTGACCAATTTGGCCGACGAGATCGCCTACAATAACCACGACGTCGATGATGGTTTGCGCGCTGGCCTGATTACCATTGAACAGCTTCGCGACATCACGCTCTTCCAAGAGCCCTACGAGGCCATCAAGCGCCGCTTTGCGCAACTCGATGGTCGCCGCACCGTGCACGAGGTTGTGCGCCGTATGATTAACCGTTTGGTTGTGGATCTCGTCGAGACCAGCCGCAGCCGGCTAGAGTTGGTCGCGCCCGCGGACGTCGAGGCCGTCAGGACTCAGCCCGGTCCGTTGATTACCTTCAGCGATGAGGTCCGTAATGCCAACGATCAGCTTAAAGACTTCCTGCGCACAGCGCTGTATCGCCACTTCCGCGTACACCGCATGAGCGCCAAGGCCAAACGCGTGGTGGAGGAGTTATTCGGAGCATTCATGGACGACCCACGGCTGTTGCCCACCGAGCATCATCAGAAAGTCGCGCTGCTCGAGCAGGAGCGCGGCCAGGCCGGGCGGGCGCGGGTTGTGGCAGATTACATCGCCGGCATGACGGACCGTTACGCCCTGACCGAGCACGACCGGATACTTAATCCGCATGGCGTATCCTGATCCCATCGGAGGGCCTCTACTATCACGCGGGGAGTAACCGCCCTACCCGTTGTGGCACCAGGCACTGCCAGACATCCGCCCGCTACTGGCAGGCGGATTGAATGAGCTTCGGGGGCGGTCTTATACTGACAAACGTTTTGGCCGCGAAAACCCGTCCTGCCTACAAGCGGCTGTGGCCCTTGGAGACTATTCAATGACATCAGCAGAAAGACAGGCTGCCGGTCTGTACCGCCCGGAGTTCGAAAAGGGCAGTTGCGGCTTCGGTCTGATCGCGCAGATGGATGGCCAGCCGAGCCATTGGCTAGTCAGGACCGCCATCGAATCGCTGGCACGCCTGACCCACCGCGGCGCGATGGCCGCTGACGGTAAGACCGGCGATGGGTGCGGGCTGTTGATGAAGAAGCCCAATGACTTTTTGCGGCAGGTGGCGGAACAGGCCGGTATCGCGCTGAAGTCGTTATACGCGAGTGGAATGGTCTTCCTCAACCAGGACCCGCGCTTGGCGCACACGGCGCGCCGATGGTTAGAGGCTGCTGTTGCAAACGAGGGACTTGAGGTTGCCGGTTGGCGCCAGGTGCCCACAGATACCGCGGCCTGCGGTAGCGAGGCCTTGAAGACGCTGCCAGTTATCGAACAGGTCTTCATTACTGCCCCCAACGGGATGGATGCGGATACCTTTGAACGCCGCCTGTTTGTCGCGCGGCGGCGTACCGAAATCGCCGTCGAAGGAGACAAGACCTTTTACATCCCCAGCCTATCCGCGCGCGTGATCTCTTACAAGGGTTTAGTAATGCCGGAAAACCTCCCAGCGTTCTATACCGATCTGCGGGATAAGCGGCTGACTACATCGATCTGCGTCTTTCATCAGCGGTTTTCCACCAACACTTGGCCGCAGTGGAGCCTTGCTCAGCCGTTTCGCTTTCTGGCCCACAATGGCGAGATTAATACGATCCGCGGTAACCGCCTGTGGGCGCAGGCGCGAGCTTACACATACAAGAGCCCGGGCGTGCCCTGTCTGTCCGAGTTGCTACCACTGGTTTCGATCTCGGGTTCTGACTCGTGCAGCCTCGATAATATGCTGGAGGTCCTACTGGCAGGCGGTATGGATATCTTCCGGGCGATGCGCCTACTGATTCCTCCGGCTTGGCAGAACGTCAGCCACATGGACCCCGACCTGCGCGCGTTCTACGAGTACAACTCCATGCACATGGAACCATGGGATGGTCCCGCCGGCATTGTGCTCACGGATGGGCATTATGCCGCCTGCGTTATGGATCGCAATGGACTGCGTCCCGCGCGCTATGTCATCACCCGCGACCGGCACATCACGCTAGCCTCCGAGATCGGTGTCTACGATTACGCGCCGGAGGAGGTGGTGACTAAGGGCCGTCTAAAACCAGGACAGATGGTCGCAGTTGATACCGAAGCGGGTCAGCTCCTGCTGCCAGATGATATCGATGAGCGTCTAAAGAGACGCCATCCCTACCGCAAATGGCTAAGCCTGCACGCGCGAACGATCCGTTCCCCCCTGGCCGATAAGCCGCTATGCAGCAAGCCTTTCGAAGTCGTAACTTTGGCGCGTTTTGAGAAAATGTTTCACGTCACCTTTGAGGAGCGCGATCAGATCCTGCGGGTACTGGCCGAGGCCGGCCAAGAAGCGGTCGGCTCAATGGGCGATGACACCCCACTGCCGGTGTTGTCCACCCAAGTGCGCTCGCTCTACGACTATTTTCGCCAGCAGTTCGCGCAGGTGACTAACCCCGCCATCGATCCGCTGCGCGAAAGCATCGTGATGTCATTGGAGACCTGCTTTGGGCGTGAGCGCAGTCTATTCGACGAGACGCCTGAACATGCTGCGCGCCTCATCATCGATTCACCGGTGCTATCTGAAGGCAGATTCCGACAGTTGTTGGCCTTGGACGACCCACGATATGGCTGCGAAGTCATCGACCTCAATTATCCCGATGGCAATCATCCCGATGGTATGGGGCTTGAGAAAGCCATCCGGGCTCTGTCGGATCAAGCGGTACAGGCGGTGCGGCATGGCAAGACGATCATTGTTCTGTCGGACCGCATGATCGAGCCCGGGAGATTGCCTATCCATGCGCTGCTCGCGACCGGCGCGGTTCATCACCGTCTGGTGAGCGAGGGTTTGCGGTGCGAGGCCAACATCGTTGTTGAAACCGCCACGGCCCGCGATCCCCACCAATTCGCCGTCCTACTGGGCTGCGGCGCGACCGCGATTTACCCCTATCTCGCTTATGAATCCTTGCATGGCATGTTGGCCAGCGGCGAGATCGTGGATAAGAGTTCGCCCATCCTAGCGCAAAGCTACCGCAAGGGCATTAACAAGGGACTGTACAAGATCATCTCCAAGATGGGTATCTCCACCATTGCCAGCTACCGCGGGGCGCAGTTATTTGAGATCGTGGGCCTGCACGATGAGGTCGTGGACTTGTGCTTCACAGGCACTCCCAATCGAATTCAGGGCACTGGTTTTGCGCAACTTGAAGCGGATCAGAGGCTACTGGCCAAGGAGGCATGGAATCCCCGCAGCCAAGCACATCAAGGAGGACTGCTCAAGTACATACATGGAGGCGAGTACCATGCCTATAATCCCGACGTGGTGCAGGCTCTGCATAAGGCGGTACAAAGTGGAGACTATGCGGACTATCAGCTCTTTGCAGAGCTGATCAACAAGCGGCCGGTGACCGTGCTGCGGGATTTATTAAGCCTGCACGAGGATATCGAGCCGATACCGCTGGCGGAGGTTGAGCCGATTGAGGCCATTACCCTGCGGTTCGACTCTGCAGGCATGTCGTTGGGCGCGTTATCACCAGAGGCCCATGAGACCTTGGCCGAAGCCATGAATCGCATGGGCGGGCGCTCGAACTCCGGTGAAGGCGGCGAGGATCCAAGGCGCTTCAGCACGGAGAAGAACTCTAAGATTAAACAGGTCGCTTCCGGCCGCTTTGGTGTTACGCCGCATTACTTGGTCAACGCCGAGGTATTGCAGATCAAGATTGCGCAGGGCGCCAAGCCCGGCGAGGGTGGCCAGTTACCCGGTCATAAGGTCAACAAGATGATCGCGGATTTGCGCTACTCAAACCCGGGTGTGGCATTGATCTCTCCGCCTCCGCATCACGATATCTACTCCATAGAGGACCTGGCGCAGCTGATCTTTGACCTCAAACAGGTCAATCCTAAGGCGCTGGTGTCGGTCAAGCTGGTATCGGCGGCCGGTGTTGGGACTATCGCGGCCGGCGTGGCCAAGGCGTATGCCGATCTCATTACTATCGCGGGCTATGATGGCGGCACCGGCGCCTCGCCGCTGACCTCAGTCAAATACGCCGGCAGCCCATGGGAACTGGGCTTAAGCGAAACGCATCAAGTCCTGCGAGCCAATGGCCTGCGCGACAAAGTGCGGCTGCAGACCGATGGCGGCCTAAAAACCGGGCTGGATGTGATCAAGGCTGCCATCCTGGGCGCTGAGAGCTTCGGCTTCGGCACCGCGCCCATGGTGGCAATGGGCTGCAAATACTTACGAATCTGCCATCTCAACAATTGCGCCACAGGTGTGGCCACCCAGAACAACGTGTTGCGGATGCGCCACTTCAGCGGCCAGATGGAAATGGTGATGAACTATTTCAGGTTTGTTGCGCAAGAGACACGCGAATGGCTGGCGCGGTTGGGCGTACGCAAGCTGACAGACCTGATTGGCCGCACCGATCTTCTTCAGGTTTTGGAAGGTCAGACAGATAAACAGCGGCGGCTAGATCTCGATCCGATCCTGTCGGACGGCGGTGTTGCAGCCGATAAGCCACAGTTCTGTCTCGAGCCGCACAACGCTCCGTTCGACCAGGGCGAATTGGCCGAGCGCATGGTGGCAGACATGTTGGATGCAATCGAAAACATGACCGGCGGTGAGTTCCATTATTTGATTCAAAACGTCAACCGCTCCATCGGCGCGCGGGTCTCGGGCGAGATTGCGTTGCGTCATGGCAACTATGGCATGGCGGACGCGCCAATTACCGTGCGGTTCAAAGGCACCGCTGGGCAGAGCTTCGGCGTGTGGAACGCGGGTGGGCTGCACATGTATCTCGAGGGCGACGCCAACGACTACGTCGGCAAAGGTATGGCAGCCGGCAAGCTCGTCATTCGGCCGCATAAGGACAGTGTGTTTAAATCTCAGGAGGCGGCAATCATCGGCAATACCTGCCTGTATGGCGCGACCGGCGGCAAGGCCCAGCACCAG
>JAPSGG010000086.1 GCA_031177845.1 Chromatiales bacterium | reverse complement strand
GTTACCTGCCCGAAGGTGCGCCCGCATACGGCGAGATGACGGTCGCTCAGTTTCTAGAATTCATCGCCCGCGCGCGCGCCTTGCGCGGCCAACGACGCCTGGCGCGGCTGCGGGCGGTCGTCGAAGTGGTTCACCTCACCGATGTGCTGGCCCAGCGCATCGAGACGTTGTCCAAGGGCTACCAGCGCCGAGTCGGGCTCGCCCAGGCCATATTACACGACCCAAAGGTGTTGATCCTGGACGAACCCACCGATGGCCTAGATCCAAACCAGAAATACGAGGTGCGTAGACTCATCCGCGGTATGGCAGCCGACAAGATCATCGTCATCTCCACGCATATTCTGGAAGAGGTCGAGGCGGTGTGCACCCGCGCCATGATTATCGGGCAGGGCCGACTGCTGGCCGACGACACGCCTGCACGGCTCGCCGCACGCTCGCGCTATCACGGCGCCCTGACGCTGCAGTTGGAGAAGATCGACGGCGCGGCGGCGGCACTTGAAGCGTTGCCGGAGGTCGCTATGGTGGAACGCGCGGACGACGGCAACGCCTTCACCCTTGTTCCGCGCAATGGCGCCGCGCTGCTGCCGCGGATCAATCAGGTCATCGAGCATCATGGCTGGCAGGTGAAGGGCCTTACCCTGCGGCAAGGCCGCCTGGACGAGGTATTTCGCGATATCACCGGAGGGGCCAGCGCATGAGGGCAATCTGGACTGTTTACCGGCGCGAGCTTTCCGCCTACTTCGCCACCCCGCTCGCCTATGTATTCATCGTGATCTTCTTAGTCTTAAGCGGCGTATTCACGTTCTACTTGGGCGGCTTCTACGTGCGTAACCAGGCGGACCTGGAGCCCTTTTTCAATTACCATCCCTGGCTCTATCTGTTCCTGATCCCGGCCGTTGCCATGCGCGTTTGGGCCGAGGAACGCAAGTCCGGCACCATCGAACTGCTGCTCACCCTGCCTGTGAGCATGTGGCAGGCGGTGGCGGGTAAGTTTCTGGCTGCATGGAGCTTCGTGGCGGTGGCCTTGGCGCTCACCTTTCCCATGTGGATCACGGTGAACTACCTGGGCGATCCGGACAACGGCGTGATTCTCGCCTCCTATCTCGGCAGTTGGCTTATGGCCGGCGGGTATCTTGCCATCGGCTTGTGCATCTCCGCCTTCACCCGCAATCAGGTTGTCGCCTTTATCATCGCCCTGGTGCTGTGTTTTTTCATCACCTTGAGCGGTTTCCCCCTGGTGCTCGACGCATTCCGAGGCTGGGTGCCGGCAGGGGTGATCGAAGCGGTGGCCTCGCTCAGTTTCTTAAGCCACTTCCAGGCAATTGCCAAGGGTGTCCTTGATTTGAGCGACCTGGTGTACTTCATCGCCATGATCGCGGCCTGGCTTTACGCCTGCGCCATCGTCATTGATCTGAAGAAGGCCGACTGAGGAGCTTATCCGTGAGAGAGACTGTCATCAAATCCGGCTACTCCATTGTCGCTCTCGTCGTCTTGGCCGTGCTACTGGTGTCGGTGATTACCCTTGCCGAAGCGACATTACGGGGCGTGCGTCTGGATCTCACTGAAAATAGACTTTATACGCTGTCTGAGGGTACCCACTCGATCCTGGAGGGGATCACAGAACCGATCAACCTGTACTTCTTCTATACGCCGGAGGCTGTCCAGGATATCCCTAGCATCAATACCTACGCTCAGCGCGTGCGCTAGATGCTAGAGGAATTTGCCCAGTTGTCCGGGGGCACTCTCAACCTCGAGATTGTCAATCCTGAGCCGTTCTCGGAAGCCGAGGACCGGGCAGTGGAGCTGGGAGTGCAGGCCGTGCCGCTGGCCGGCGGCGAGACGCTGTACTTCGGGCTGGCCGCGACCAATGCGGTGGGAGAGACCGGGGCCATTCCCTATTTCTCGCCTGCACGCCAGCAATCGCTGGAGTACGATCTTAGCAAGCTCATCTTTGAAATGAGCCGCACGGAAAAGCCGGTGGTGGGACTCCTGAGCACCTTGGATGTCGCCGGCGGATTCAACATCCAGACCGGCCAGTCGACACCCGCATGGGCCATACTGGAACAGTTGCGGCGGTTTTTCGAGGTCGAACGTCTGGACACGGACATCACCCGCGTGCCCGACAAGCTTGACCTGCTGATGCTGGTGCATCCCGCCGAACTCACGCCCGCCACCCGTTACGCCATCGATCAGTTTGTGCTGCGTGGGGGCCGGGCGCTGGTATTCGTGGATCCCATTGCGATGACCACCCAGACTGCGACCAATGCAGCCGACCCGCAGTCTAGGACGCCCGATGCCTCCGATCTGGAGAAACTGCTGGCGGCCTGGGGCGTGCGATTGCGCCCCGGTGAGGTCGTCATCGACGCACAGTATGCAATGCAGATGGCAAGCTCCCTCGGCGAGCCGCCGACTTACCACTACGCGGTGCTGACTCTGCCGCCAAAGGCGCTGAATCAAAGCGACGTCATTACGCGCGGGCTGCAGAGCATCAACATGGCATTCAGCGGTGTGCTGGAGCAGGTCAATGGGGCAAACACCACCTTCATGCCGCTGGCCAGTTCCAGTGATGACTCGATGCTGATGTCCGTGTTCCAGGCCAAGGCAGCCGATTCCCCGCGCGCACTGCAGCGCGGCTTCGAGGCTACCGGAAAGACTTACTCCTTAGCGGCGCGTATCCGCGGCCCGGCCACTACAGCCTTTCCGGATGGGCCGCCCGCGGGTGCAGATCAGTCTGAGGACGATGCGCATCTGGTAAAGTCGATCAAGCCCATCAACGTGGTCGTGGTGGCCGATACGGACCTGCTGACGGATCGGCTCTGGGTGCAGGTGGAAAGCTTCTTCGGGCAGCAGATCGCGACACCTTGGGCGGATAATGGCGAGTTCGCCATCAATGCCGTAGACAACCTGCTGGGCAGCAGCGCACTGATTGGCATCCGAAGCCGTGAGAGCTATTCGCGTCCGTTCGAGGTCGTCGACGATCTGCGCCGCGAAGCCGAACAGCGCTTTCGCGCCAAGGAGGAGGAGCTGCAGGCGCGCCTTGAGCAGACCGAGCGCAAGTTGAACGAGTTACAGAGCCAGCAGGGTGCAGGCGACGGTCTCATCCTGAGCCCTGAGCAGCGCCAGGCCATCGAGCGCTTCCAGCAGGACAAGCTCGACATCCGTGAGGAGCTGCGCGCCGTGCGCCATGAGTTGAACAAGGATATCGAGGCGCTGGGTACGACCCTGAAGCTGATCAATATTGCGCTGGTGCCGCTCCTGTTCATCAGCGGCGTGATCGCGTTCAAGCTGTTACGCCGGGGGGATGCCAGCGCCAAGGCCATCTGCTCGGGGGGCAGCGCATGAGCGGAAAGCAACTGATCGGACTCGGCGTGATCACGGCAGTGGTCGCAGTGGCGGCCCTTGTGGTCAGCGGTCAGCGGGATATGGGAGGTGCCGGCGCACAGGAGTTGCTGTACCCGGCGCTGGATGCCCGGCTCAACAACATTGTGCGCGTCAAGGTCCACACCGCCGGGGCGTCGCCGGTAACGATCGAGCGCCGGCGCGGAACCTGGATGGTGGCAGATCGGGATGGTTATCCTGCAGATGTGAGTCAGCTGCGCGATGGGCTGATCGCCCTGGCTCAGGCGAAACTGGTGGAATCCAAGACCCGTGATCCCAAACACTATGCCGCGCTTGGCGTGCAAGCGATCGACGAGGCGCAAGCAGGAACCCAGGAGATCCGCGTCGAGGGTGAGGACGACGCTGAATTCGCGCATGTGATCGTCGGGGATACTGCGCCCGGCGGCGGCAGTTATGTGCGCCGCGTGGGTCGGGTGCAGAGCTGGCTGGTCTCGGAGAATATCGTATTCCCCGCTACGGCCAGCGACTGGCTGGCTAAGGGGCTGATCGATCTGCAGAGTGAGCATATTCGGCGCATTGAGGTGCAACCGGCGCAAGGGCCTGCTTATACGCTTGTGAAGTCAGGCCCTGATGATGTGAGCTTCGAGCTCGAATCCGAGCGACGAGGCCAGCAGGTCTCGCAGAACAAGATCGATCTGCTGGCCACCGCACTGGAGGGCCTGACCCTGACCGATGTGTTGGCGGAAGATCAGGCGCCCGAGGGCGACATCCCATGGGGCCTGGCGCGCTTCGAGACCTTTGATGGGCTCGTCGTTGAGACGCGCACTCGCGAAGTCGACGGCAAGGATTATCTCCAGTTGTCGGCGCGTTTCGATTCCACACGGGCACAGGCAGACCCGGGCGCCGGCGAAGATATGCAGAATGGGAAATCATCTGCAAGCGGATCGGCCGTAGCCGAACGACCGCCTGGCAGTGCGAAAGAAGATGTGAAGGCTCGGGTGCAAGGTCTGCAGCGGCGATTCAGGGGCCGGGTCTTCTTGGTCTCAGGCGGCGAGACCAGCCCATTGCGCTATGCCCTGAGCGAGCTGCTTCAGTGAAAGCCTGCGACCTGACGGATGAAGGCTGGTTGCGCAGGCAGGCGGCTGGCACTGGTGAGCGCGGCGGTCGGACAACGGTCGAGTATCGCATCAATCCAGCAATCACCAGTCTCGACGGCAGGGCAAAAAATTCTGGAAATGTATAAGGCAGGGTACTGCGAAAACTGCGAAAACTAGGTTTCCGCAGTAATCGCAGTACGTCACATAAGACTTTTTAGATATTTCGAGAGGTGAAAAGTGAGAAGACATTTCCGCGAACTGTCAGATGAAGAGGTCAAGGGCATGCTGAGCGCGTGCGTTCAAGCTGCTATCGAGTACGCCAAAAGTGTCAACATGAGCGGCCTGAGCGAAGGCGAAAGCCACCACATTTACCGCGCACTGGAGAACGCCATACTGGGCGAGGCAGCGGGAAATGAATTCGTCCTTCGATGAAGAATTGGCGGAGTGGGAAGCGGAGCGGGCAGCCGAAGAGCAAGCCATCCGCGAAGGGGAAGAACTGCTTGCGACAGAGTGGCGAGGGTGGATACACGAGGACGCGCCGTCGGAATCAGAGCTTCATTTCCGGAGATTGGAATTGGCGAGGGCGCGCAACCGGCATGATTACGAGCGATCCAAGCGGCAATCGCATAGCACGTAAGGAGTTGGTGTGAGCGCCGAGACTGCTGCTTACCAGCGCGAGACAAAACGGCGCGCTGTTACTAGGCGTTGCCTGAATCTATCGAAGGGATGACATGCACAGAGACGCATATGGCTTGACCGACCAACAGCGGCTATTTGCCGATGCTGATCTGGCTGACCCCGAGCGCAATACCCCTGCTGCTTACCGTAGCGTCTATGCAAAGCCAAAGCGGCAGAGGCGGACGCATCCAGACCGATAAGGAATGCTAAGGTCGCGGCTTACTTGGAAGAGCACCAGCGCCTTTAGCGAGGTGCGACGGCGCACGATCATCAAGAGCTAAAGAAGCCCGCACCGCAAGGGAGGAAGCTTGCCAGTGCGGGCAGTTGCCGGAGTGGCGACGCCCGGTAGCGTCAATCGCTGTATTGCGGGAACCATGCCAACGCCGTACCTTCCATTAGATCAACAGCTTAGGAGAGGCGGGTGGCTCAACGGCTCATCTTTTCTGCACCCAGATATGGCACCGATGCACTTGGCGGATGCGCATCGATGTGGATCAAAAGGTATTGCCTGGAGAGCTGTTCAGAGCGGAGCAGTTCGCGCGCGACGCACACCAGACGCCGCAGGCAGACGGCGACATACACCACTGAACCCGATGGCACCACAAGTCAGTTAGGCAAACAGCTCTGCAATCAGGTGCTTAGCTACTAAATATTGCGGTTTGCGAGTCGCGACATTTGGCCGCCAGAAAACGCCTACGCCAACTACCTCAAACCCGTGAGCGGATAAGGGCAAGCATGCTCATCAGATGCTTGCAGGATCATGTCTTCGGCAAGTGCGATATGACGCCCTCACAAGTATCGGCGGCACTGGTCGTATTGCGAAAGCTCTTGCCTGACTTAAAGGCCGTGGAAGTCGAGCATGACGCCGCGCCAACCTATATCGATGCAATCCGCGCGACTTACAAACATGACCCTGAGCCTGAGTAGGCGCGAGTCCAATTAAGGTTGTCAGATTTGATAACCTGCGCCTGCACTATGAAAGAGAGACAGGTGTGAAAAAGCGGCCGGCTCCAAAATCAAGACCTCAGCATCCCATTGCGCCAAGCGACAAGTTTGTCTTGGCAGGCAGCATTCCCAGGTTAAAAACCGATGCAGCGATCTCAGCAGGCCACCCTAATTTGTAAGCGCACTTGATCGGAAAGTGGTGGTGCAGGTGGTGTCCAAAGCGCCGTAGCCCTTTGGGATCAATGAGGCTTCCATAATCGCGCATCGTAGCCCTGGTGAGAGTGCGCACTTTTCTCTCACAGCTGGGGTAATCGCGTAGACCGACCCATGATAGGCCCCGGCGAGCTGCTGCCATGACAGTGTTTTCGACGAGCGGAAGCGCGATGTAGACGCCAGCAACTTGACCTATGATGGCACCAACCAGCTTCGCGCCTCGATGAATCTCCCAGGCGAAAATCTGTCCTAACGGCGCCCGCTACTACGGGTGCTGGGAAGGGCCCTGGATACTAGGGGTGCGTGACTTTCCTTCAGCAACAGCTG
>JAPSGG010000085.1 GCA_031177845.1 Chromatiales bacterium | reverse complement strand
GGCGGTATTACACTGCGTACGTGTCAGAGATGACCGTATCAAAGAAGAGATCGGCTGATTCAAGGTCATTTTCGCGCTGCTAGTTGCTACCGATATCACTCTGATTGAGTGGTTAGCGCAGAACTTCTGATTGAGTGGTTAGCGCAGAACTTTGGCGCGGCGAGCCGTCTCCAAGAGATTGTGGCGGTGTTTGCTGTACTCATTGTTGCGATCGTCATCGTGTGGATCAATCGCTTGGTCTACGTTCGCATCGAAAGGCTGGGGAAACTCTGATGGAATGGGCGCCCATTGTGGCATTCGTGATCTTCCTGATCGGAATCGGTCTGGTTGTTCGCGAGATCGCTGCGCACTAAGGATAAGAAGTAGCGCAATTGCGCCCATTTGAAGCCCGAGCGCCATAAACGACGATTCCAATAAGCCGCGCGACAACCAGCGTGGGGTGACAACGTGGGGTGGGTAATCTGGATCGGACTGATAGTGGCCGCGCTGTTTGCGCTGGCGCGCACTCGAGCATCCTTGCGGGTCTGGACGGCCGCAGTTGCGGTCGCGCTGGTGGTGCTGGGATTGAGCGGCTACCTGGCATTCATTCCCGGCTTGGTTTCGTGGGCGCTTTTCCTGGCTTTGGCTGTAGCGCTTAATAGTAGATCCCTGCGGCGCAAATACCTCAGCGCGCCGCTGCGCGACTACGTGCGTCGCGTACTGCCGCCCCTGTCGCAAACTGAGAAGACGGCCATCGAAGCCGGCGGCGTCTGGTGGGAGGCCGAGCTATTTCGCGGTGACCCACAGTGGAGCAAGCTGCTAAGTGCGCCGGCGCCGAGTTTGACCACTGAGGAGCAGGCGTTCCTGGATGGCCCAGTCGAGGCCTTATGCAGGATGCTGGACGAGTGGCAAATTACCCAGGTTCTCAATGATCTGCCGCCGGAGGTCTGGGCCTTTCTCAAGGTGCACCGCTTCTTCGGCATGATCATCCCCAAGCTTTACGGAGGTCTGGGCTTCTCCGCGCTGGCACATTCCACGGTGGTGATGAAGGTCACCAGCCGCAGTTGTGCCGCAGCGGTAACGGTGATGGTGCCCAACTCGCTGGGGCCTGCCGAACTGCTGCTCCACTACGGCACCGAGACGCAGAAGGATTATTACCTGCCGCGCCTGGCACGCGGTGAGGAGATCCCCTGTTTCGCGCTGACCGCGCCGACCGCCGGCTCCGACGCGGGTGCCATTCCAGACTTCGGCATCGTCTGCCAGGGCGAACATGAAGGAAGGCAAGTGCTGGGCCTGCGAGTCACCTGGGACAAGCGCTACATTACGCTCGCGCCAGTCGCCACCGTACTGGGGCTTGCCTTCAAGGCGTTCGATCCGGATCACCTGTTAGGCGACGAGCAAGAACTCGGGATTACCTGCGCGCTGATCCCGACCGACACACCGGGGGTCAACATCGGCCGGCGCCATAATCCCATGGATGCCGGCTTCCAGAACGGCCCCACCAGCGGCAAAGACGTATTCGTGCCCATAGATTGGATCATCGGCGGGGAAGCGCAACTGGGCCGCGGCTGGGCGATGCTGATGGAATGTCTGTCGGTGGGCCGCGGTATCTCGCTGCCGGCGCTGGGTACGGGCGTTGGTAAGCACGCCAGCCGCTACACTGGCGCCTACGCGCGCGTTCGCCGCCAGTTCGGTCTTCCGATTGGCCGATTCGAGGGTGTGGAAGAACCGCTAGCGCGCATGGCGGGGCTCACCTACATGATGGATGCCGCGCGGCTGCTGACGGCTGCAGCGATCGACGCGGGCGAGAGGCCGTCGGTGGTCTCAGCGATCGTGAAATATCATAACACCGAAGCCATGCGTCAGGTGATCAACGATGCCATGGACGTGCACGGCGGTCGCGCCATCTGCATGGGCCCGCGCAATTATCTGGTCTCCGGATACAAATCCACGCCAGTTGCGATTACGGTCGAAGGCGCCAACATTCTCACCCGCAGCATGATCGTGTTCGGCCAGGGCGCCATGCGCTGCCATCCGTATCTGGTGCGCGAGATCGACGCCGCATGTAATCCCAATGTAGCCGTAGGGCTCGACGATTTCGACCGGGCTCTGCTGGCCCATCTGGGGTACAGCGCCAGCAACGCCGCGCGGGCGCTGCTATACGGGCTGACCCATGCCTACCTTGTGCGAGCGCCCGTGGATGGGCCTACGGGGCATTACTATCGGCATCTGACGCGCCTGAGTGCAGCCTTCGCTTTCGTCGCCGACGTAACCTTGCTGCTCATGGGCGGCGGGCTCAAGCGCATGGAAAAGCTCTCCGGCCGTTTCGCCGACATGCTGGGCAACATGTTTATGTGTTCGGCGGCGCTCAAGCGCTTCGAGGATACGAGCCGGCCCGCGGGCGATCTGCCGCTGGTAGAGTGGGTTGCGCAGTATTGCCTGTTCAACTCACAGCAGGCCCTAGATGGCATTCTTCGTAATTTCCCCTCGCGGATTTTGGGTGCATCTTTGCGCGTGCTGGTATTTCCGTTGGGTCGCCGCCTGCGGTATCCAAGCGATGCTCTAGGGCACGAAGTCGCCACGCTGTTATTGGCGCCGTCCGAGACCCGCGACCGGCTTACCGCGGGAATCCATCTCACCGCCGATCCGGCCGACCGCGCCGGGCGCGTAGAGCATGCGATGCAGCAGGCGTTCGCGGCCGAGCCGGTGGAGAATAAACTCCGTGCGGCAGGTATCAAGCCGCCGCATTATGGCTACGACGATGCATGGCTGGATGCCGTCATTGCACGGGGCATCATCACGGGCGAAGACGCTGCCCTTTACCGCCGGGCTCAGGAGGCCATGCTCCAGGCGATTCGGGTGGATGACTTCGCTGCGATCGATGCGGAATCGCAGAGCACGCGGAAACCGCAGAGGACCTCATCCGCGCAGGAAGATGTCGGTCTCGTAAGGATAAAGAACGGGACGACAAACGATGTAGGCTACGTTACGAAGCTACCTGACCCATAGCGGAACTCTGCGTTCTCCGCGTCCTTTGCGGCTTAGCGGCGAGCACTCAACGACCACCGAGTTTATCGGCCATGACCATCATCCGTGGACGGGGCAGATAATGAAAGATTACACACGTCAGTTCCGCCGCGCAGCGGTATTAGGCGCGGGCGTCATGGGCGCACAGATCGCCGCGCATCTGGCCAACGCCGGCTTGCCGGTGATCCTGTACGATTTGCCTGCCGACAGTGACTATAAAAACGCTATTGCCGGCAAGGCCATGGAGGGCCTGCTCAAGCTTAAACCCGCCCCGCTTGCGGTCCCTTCCGCGCTTGCAGCCATTCAGCCCGCCAACTACCAACAGCACCTGCCGTGGCTTGCGGACTGCGATTTCGTCATCGAGGCTATCACCGAGCGGCCGGAGCTAAAGGCCGGACTCTATCAAACGGTCGCGCCTCACCTTGGCGAGCGCGCGCTGTTCGCAACCAATACCTCCGGCATCAGCATAAACAGGCTCGCGCAGGCGCTGCCCGAGGCGGTGCGTGGGCGATTTTGCGGCGTTCACTTTTTCAATCCCCCGCGTTACATGCACCTGGTGGAGCTGATCGCGCATGCGCGCACTGAGTCACAGACCATATCGGCGTTGGAGGGCTTTCTCACCACCACGCTCGGCAAAGGCGTCGTGCATGCCTATGACACTCCCGGTTTTATCGCCAACCGGGTGGGGGTGTTTTCGATGCTCGCCGTCATCCACCATGCCGAGCGGCTCCATCTGCCGCTGGATCTGGTCGATGAGCTGACCGGGGAGGGCATCGGTCGCCCCAAGAGCGCGACGTTTCGCACCGCGGACGTGGTGGGCCTCGACACCTTCGCGCACGTGGTCCGCTATCTCGCGGCCTCGTTGACGGACGATCCCTGGGCGTCGTGCTACCACGTGCCGGTGTGGATCGCGGAACTGATCGACCGGGGCGCGCTGGGCCAGAAATCTGGTGCCGGTGTGTACAGAAAGATCGACGGCGAGATACGCGTGCTCGACCCGGAAACGATGGACTACCGCCGCGTGCGTTCGGCGCTGGATCCGCGAGTGCGCGCGATCCTCGAACACTTAGACCCCGCACATAAATTCCGTGCGCTGCGCGAGCTGGGTGGTCGCCAGGCGGAGTTTCTGCTTGCCATCCACCACGATCTATTTCACTTCTGCGCCGTGCACTTAGCCTCGATCGCGCCCACCGCGCGCGAGGTCGACCTCGCCATGCGTTGGGGTTACGGATGGAAGCTGGGGCCCTTCGAGATGTGGCAAGCTGCCGGCTGGCGCGAGATCGCGGAAATGATCGAGGTGGAGGTCGCCGCGGGCCGCACGATGAGCAATGCGCCACTGCCGCTCTGGGTCATGGACCCGCGGCGCAAGGCGGTGCACGATGCCCAGGGCTCCTGGTCGGCAGCCATGGGCCGAGTCATGCCGCCGGTGTCCCATCCCGTGTATCGTCGCCAGATAATCCGGCAGCGGGTCGCGGGCGAGCCGGAGCCGAGCTGGTCAACGGTATACGAGACAGATGCCGTGCGGCTGTGGCACCAGGGCGACGATATCGCGGTGCTTAGCTTCAAGACCAAGCTGCACACCATCGGCGCGGCGGTACTCGATGGAGTACAGGCGGCGCTTGACCTGTGCGAGCGCGACTTCAAGGCATTGGTGCTGTGGCATCCGGAGTCGCCTTTCTGTGCCGGCGCCAATCTGCGTGAACTGGCGGAGGCGGCCGGGAGGGGTGAATTCGACGCAATCGAGCCGCTGGTGGAGAAATTTCAGCACACCAGCCTGGCATTGCGATATTCGATGGTGCCGACGGTCGCCGCCATTGAGGGTCTCACGCTCGGCGGTGGCTGCGAGTTCGTGATGCATTGCGACCGCGTCGTGGCCGCGCTGGAGAGCTATGTCGGCCTGGTCGAGGTGGGCGTCGGGCTGATACCGGCCGGCGGCGGCTGCAAAGAACTTGCGATGCGAGCAGCGGAGGAGGCGAAAGGCGGTCACCTGCTGCCGTTCCTGACCCGTTATTTCGAGCGCGCGGCTAAGGCGCAGGTCTCAACCAGCGCGCCGGAGGCGCGTGAATGGGGCTATTTGCAAGGGGCCGATAAAGTGGTTCTTAACCCCTACGAATTACTGCACGTCGCCAAGTCTGAGGCGGCTGCGCTGTACGAGTCTGCCTACCATCCGCCGCTGCGCCCGCGCGAAATTCCGGTCGCGGGCGCCCCCGGCATCGCGACACTACAGGCGCAACTGGTAAATCTGCTCGAAGGTGGGTTCATGTCCGCGCACGATTACGAGATCACGCGACGACTTGCGCATGTTCTGTGCGGAGGCGAAGTGGATCCTGGCACACGGGTCAGCGAGGAATGGCTGCTGACCCTAGAGCGCAAGGCGTTCATGGACCTGCTGCGCATGGAAAAGACGCAGCAGCGGATTCTGCATACGCTGGAGACGGGTAAGCCGCTAAGAAATTAATGGGTCTTCAACCACAGAGCACACGGAAGGACCTAGAGGAAATGCACGCTACGAACCTTGTTGCGTCATTTCGATTGCAGGGAAAATCTTTGTCCAGATTGGCGGCTCGTGGGTAATACAAGATTTGTCGCTACACTCGATATGACACTGATCCAATCTGTTTGGAGATTCCTCTGCGCTCTCTGCGTTCTCTGTGGTGAACATCCATGAGCAAGCAAATTCAAGACGCCTACATCGTTAACGCGCTGCGCACGCCGGTCGGCAAGGCCCCGCGCGGCATGTTCAGAACCACGCGCCCCGATGATCTCCTCGCGCACGTCATCCGCGGATTGCTGGGGAAATATCCGCAATTGGATCCAAGTCTGATCAGCGACGTAATCGTCGGCTGCGCAATGCCGGAGGCCGAACAGGGCCTGAACGTCGCGCGCATTGGTGTGTTGCTGGCGGGCTTGCCGGACTCGGTGCCGGGCGTTACCGTCAACCGCTTCTGCGCCTCGGGCTTGCAGGCCGTATCCATGGCCGCGGACCGCATCCGCCTGGGCGAGGCGGATATCATGATTGCCGCTGGCACTGAGAGCATGAGCCTGGTGCCCATGATGGGCAATAAGGTCGCTTTTAACCCGCGAGTATTTGCTGGCAATGAGCACGTTGGTATCGCGTTCGGGATGGGCGCAACTGCCGAGAGGGTCGCGCAGCGCTGGAACGTGTCCCGCGAGGCGCAGGACGAATTCGCGCTGGAAAGCCATAAGCGGGCGCTCGCCGCCATCGGGCGTGGGGAATTCAGAGACGAGATCCTTCCTTACGAAATTACGTCATCGATACCCAGTCAACATGGTGGCGAGATCCAGGTGAAACGCCGCACCGTCGCAACCGACGAAGGGCCGCGTGCAGATACCACGCCGCAGGCGTTGGCAGCGCTGAGGTCGGTCTTCGCTGCGCGCGGCACCGTGACCGCGGGCAACAGCTCGCAGATGAGCGATGGTGCTGCCGCGGTGTTAATGGCAAGCGAGCAAGGTCTCAAGATGATGAACACTCAACCCATGGCGCGGTTCTTGGGATTCGCGGTCGCCGGCGTAGCGCCCGAGGTGATGGGTGTAGGACCGATCGAGGCGATTCCGACGGCGTTGAAGTTGACCGGCCTCAAACAGGATGCGCTGGACT
>JAPSGG010000084.1 GCA_031177845.1 Chromatiales bacterium | reverse complement strand
ATTCCCATAAATATAATGTGCTTGGCGCTAGGTAGTAGGAGTCACTTCCACATTGGAAGTCGTCTAGTGGTTCATTTCAGGTAGGGGGACGCAGAAATGCTTAGCTTGCACACGGCTTCGTTGGATAAGTCCACACATGCGGCGGTACCGCCCAAGCTTCACAGATCATTCGTCTCCATGTTGGCCTTCAGCTTGTATGTATTCCTGCTCACCCAGGCTCATGCGGCTCCGCTAGGATCCAATGTAGGGTTCACAGTGATTCCAGAACCTGAAGATGGTAGTGCGATCCCTTATCCCCTGGATACTGCCATTCAGGATGCCGAAAGATGGGCCAATTTCTGGAACGAATTGCATCCTGGGATACCCGCACCGTACATCAAATTCGACCGACACATGGTGGTCGCGGTGGCTTTGGGAGGAGGCACCCCATCATCGGAAATCAAGGTGACCAGCATCACCAGAAGGTCGGTGGCCGACCTTAAGCCCTTGATCGAAGTGCATATAACGGAAACTCGGCCTGGCCGAGGCTGTGTACTCCCGGCCGTCTTCATGCCACCTCCTCACATGCTGGTTAGAACGGAGACTGGCCAGGACGTCACATTTCGACGCCGCAGTGTATACCGGCACTGTCGTGGACTTCTTTCCATTGAGATGTCGAAACGCTAGCCAGTGTGATATTTTTTAAATCCCCGACATAAATTAGAAGCGTTGTTCCGATCACGGATTGCCCGCTTCCCCTCCCCGATTGCGCGGAGGGATGGCGGGGTTTTGGCGTCCGGGAGGGATCTCTGGATTATGCAAACCGTCCATGGTTTGCGCCCCATGGGCCAGCCGGCTGTTCAAAATCGTTCCAGACGATTTTGCCTGGCTTTCGCCGGCATGGCGGCGAAATTACGCTGCTAACCCCTGAAACGGCACACTAGTCCTGCGCTGCTACTTGGCGATGTCGAGCATCAGGGCATTCAGGCGCGCCACGAATTCCGCAGGGTTTTCCAACTGACCACCCTCAGCCAGCACCGCCTGTTCGAACAGCAGCTGTGCCCAGCCGTCGAAGTCCTCCTCTGACGACTTGGCCTTCATGCGCTCGACGATCGGGTGTATGGGATTGACCTCCAGCACTGGCTTGCTAGCCGGCATCTCGTGGCCGGCTTGCTTGAGCAGATGTTGCATGTACAGAGCCATATCATGCTCGTTCAACACGATGCAGGCCGGCGAACTGGTGAGTCGGTGCGACACGCGCACGTCCTCGACCTTGTCACCCAGCGCCTTTTTGATGCGCTTGACGACATCTTTGGCCTCCTTTTCAATCTTTTTATGCTCCTTTTTCTCCTCGCCAGTTTCCACTTTCCCGAGATCGAGTTCGCCCTTCGCGACCGATTGCAGCTTCTTGCCATCGAATTCGTGCAGATGCGAGACTAGCCACTCGTCGACGCGATCATACATCAGTAAGACCTCGACGCCCTTTTTGCGGAAGATCTCCAGATGCGGGCTGTTGCTGGCGGCCGAATAGTTATCCGCGGTGATGTAATAAATCTTGTCCTGCCCTTCCTTCATGCGCCCGACGTAGTCGGCGAGCGAGGTCGTCTGCTGCTTGTCATCGCCGTGCGTGGAGGCGAAGCGTAGTAGCTTGGCAATAGCCTCCCTATTGGCGAAGTCTTCGCCCGGCCCCTCCTTAATGACCCGGCCAAACTCGTCCCAGAACTGCTGGTACTTTTCCGGCTCCTTCTCGGCCATATCGCTTAGTAGGGCGAGCACCTTCTTTACCGAGCCAGAGCGGATGCTGTCGATGACCTTGTTATTCTGCAGGATCTCACGCGAGACATTGAGCGGCAGGTCGTTGGAGTCGATCACCCCGCGCACGAAGCGTAGGTATCGCGGCATCAACTGCTCAGCGTTATCCATGATGAATACGCGGTGTACGTAGAGCTTGATGCCGTGCATGTGATCGCGGTCGAACAGATCGAATGGCGCACGCTTGGGGATATAGAGCAGCGAAATGTATTCCAACTTGCCTTCGACCTTATTGTGGCTCCAGGCGAGCGGCTCCTCAAAGTCGTGGGCGACGTGCTTATAAAGTTCCTTGTACTCTTCGTCCTTGATCTCGCTCTTCGGCCGCGCCCAGAGCGCCGAGGCCTTATTGACCGTCTCCCACTCATCAAGCGGTTTGCCCTTGTCGCTCTCCTTGCGCATCGTGACTGGTAATGGGATATGGTCGGAGTACTTGGTGATGATGGACCTCAGGCGCCAGCGGCTTAAGAATTCGTCCTGATCCTCGCGCAGATGGAGCGTGACTTCTGTTCCCCTTGTGGGGCGCTCGACGTTCTCGATGCTGAACTCGCCCTTGCCATCGGAGACCCAACGCACGCCCACTTCGGGAGCTAGGCCCGCCCGGCGCGTGATCAGCGTTACCTGGTCGGCAACGACAAATGAGGAATAGAAGCCCACTCCGAACTCGCCGATCAACTTGGAGTCCTTGGCCTTGTCGCCGGTCAGCGCCTTGAAGAACTCGCGCGTGCCGGACTTGGCGATCGTGCCGATGTTTTGGATTACCTCCTCGCGGCTCATCCCGATGCCGTTGTCGCGCACCGTTACCGTACGCGCTTTTTCGTCGAACTCGACCTGGATCTTGAGATCCGTATCGCTCTCGAACAACGCCTCGTCGGAGAGCACCTCAAAGCGCAGCTTGTCGCAGGCGTCCGACGCGTTGGAGATCAGCTCGCGCAGGAAGATCTCCTTATTGGAGTACAGTGAGTGGATCATGAGGTGAAGCAGCTGATTCACCTCGGTCTGAAATTCCAGCGTCTCTTTTTGGGCTTCGACGGTCATCGTGCGGGGCTCTCCGGTTTCAAATCATCGAGAATTACTTGTGGACAGGCGCTCGGTTTTCAAGGTGTCGCGGGGACAGCGCCGAGGCGCGAAGCGACTGCGCAAGCATCCACCTTGCTGTCTTCGGGCGTTTGCGATTTCACAGCTTATGCTCTCGCGCCCTCATGCCTTTCTACCCTCGCGAATCGGCGCCGGTCCACGTTGTGCCAGTTCATCGAGTAACCTACACTCGCAAGCAACTACCGGTGAATCGAGATGCGACGACTATTCTCTTGCATGCACCAGAACGCATGGGGCATCGGGGCTTGTATGCTGGCCGTTCTCGGCGCGTCGATCGGCGTCGCCCAGGCGTCGCTTGGACTGCCCGGCCCGGGCGACGCCGACCCGACCGACGCCTTTGGCGCCGCACCAAACGTCACCATCTGCCCGTCCAACAGGCCCTTCAGGTGCGAAGCCGGTAATTGCGTGACTAACCCGACGAAGTGCGAACCGGTGCGTCCCTGCCCAGCCGACCGGCCCCTGCGCTGCTCGTACGGATTGTGCGTCGCAAAAGCTAGGGATTGCGGCTATGGAATTCTCAGCCCGCGCGAGGAGCCGTAAGGGGGAGTGCGCGAAGTCAAAGGCCGCGAAGGCGTAAATGCTTGCTTAATCTCGCGAGATCGGAAGTGATTAACTTCGGTTATACCGCAGGCAGCACCGACTATCCAACCTGCGCCAGCAGTTCGGCATCATCGTTCCTGGGATTGTTTACGCGGCGGCTGACCGGATAGACCTCCAGATCTTCCCCAGCGTACGGTTTGAGCAAGCCCGCCGCCTGCTCGGGCGAGCCCACCAGCCAGCCTTCAAAAGCCCCCGGCGCGAGTATCACCGGCATGCGGTCGTGCAGCGGCGCCATCAATGTATTTGGCCCCGTGGTGATAATGGCACAGGACTCGAGCGGTTCTTCGCCGCCGCGCCAGATCTCCCACAAACCCGCGAAGGCCATGGGCTTGCCGTCGCGCTTCCGGATGTAGTGAGGCTGGCGCGGTGTGCGGCTTCGCTGCCATTCGTAAAATCCATCCGCGGGGATCAGGCAGCGGCGTGATGCGAATGCCGACCGGAAAGCGGGTTTAGTCCGCACGGTCTCGGCCCGGGCGTTGATCATCTTGTAGCCGATCTTGACGTCCTTGGCCCAGTGCGGAACTAGTTCCCAGCGCATGAATACCAGCTCGCGGCCTTCGCCAGCTTGTCTGACCACGGGGATGTCGACTCCAGGCGCGACGTTGTAGGACTCGAACAGACGGTATTGGCGTGCGTGACGTTGAAGTACCGCTCCATCGCAGCACCGGCCCTGCTTACAAAACGGCCGCAAATAGCTTGTGAAGGTCAACTAATGTTATAGCCACGTTACCGAGTATTTCCTAATAAAGTGGCGCTGAAAGCACTCTCGCCTATAGGGCGAGGGCTTCCATCGGTGTCGGAAGTCGACTGGAAATCCCCGCTCGGCCGCACGGCGCGCAGCACTTGCCGCCCCCATTTCTAAAGCGGACCGACCGACGCAAAGCAGCGGGCGCGGGATTTCTTCCGAGCGCACCAAGACCCGGTTCCTGTTCGCAGTGTTCACAGTTTGCCAGTTCATGCTTAGTCTGGAGCCTGCCCCAGACCGGGCACGAGGGATTTCCACCCTCCTCAAGGAGGAGAATAGGTGTTTGTGAAACTTCAATAATAGGCCACCGGCCTCTTGGCGACGCCTAAGACTCGCCGTTGGTCGATTCGCCCTTCGAAGAATGGCTCTTCGCGAGCTTTTCCTTGATGCGTGCGGCCTTGCCCGTAAGCCCACGCAGGTGATAGAGCTTGGCCTGGCGCACCTTGCCGCGGCGCTTGACCTTGATCTCCGCGATCAGGGGACTGTGGACGTGAAAGACGCGCTCCACGCCCTCGCCATGCGAGAGCTTGCGCACTGTAAATGCCGAATTGGCTCCGCGGTTACGCTTGGCGATCACCACGCCCTCAAAGGCCTGCAAGCGTTCGCGGTCTCCATCCTTAACCTTGATCTGCACGCTGACGGTGTCACCCGCCGCAAAATCCGGCGCCTTTTTCTTCATCTGCTCGGCTTCGAGCTGCTTGATGATCTCGCTCATGATCTAACCCCTTTAAGGCGCGAGCCTTCTTCACCATATCGAATAAACGCTCATGCATCGCCGCTGCCCTGCTCGCGCATGAACTCATTCAGCAAATCCTGCTCTTCCGTGCTCAATCGACGTCCGGCAAGCAGGTCCGGACGGCGCAGCGCGGTCCGGCCCAGGGCCTGCTTAATGCGCCAACGCTCGATCGCGGCATGATCGCCCCGCAATAAGACCTGTGGCACCGCCAGACCCTCGATGACTTCGGGACGCGTGTAGTGCGGATGATCCAGCAACCCGCGCATGAACGAATCCTGTTCGGCGGAATCTTCATCACCCAATGCGCCAGGCTGCAGACGCGCGAGGACATCGATCAGCACCATCGCCGCCAACTCCCCGCCGCTCATAATATAGTCGCCGATCGACCATTCCTCATCGATCTCCAGCTGATGCAGGCGCTCGTCCACGCCCTCGTAACGGCCGGCCACGACGATCACGCCCTCGCCCGCGGCCAGCTCATTCATTGCAGCCTGGTCGAGGCGTCGACCCTGGGGGCTGAAGTATACTGTTCGCGCTGCGGCCCCGCGCGACTTACGGGCGGCCTGGATGGCGGCCCGCACAGGCGCCACCATCATCACCATGCCAGGGCCGCCGCCGTATGGGCGGTCATCGACCGTGCGGTGCGGATCGGGCGCATAATCGCGAGGATTCCACGTCCTCACCTCGATCAGCCCCCGCGCCGCCGCGCGGCCTGTGACGCCGTAGGCCGTGACGGTCTCCACCATCTGCGGAAACAGGGTAACGACGTCGATCCGCATGTCCAGAGATCCTACCTGTCACACCTAGCGACCAAAGGCAGCGGAGAATCTCCTTGCTTGATAGAAGGATTTCCCCACTCGCTGCCCTGGCAGAAATGACAATATTCCGTCGAAACAACTTCTAGTAGTCTGGCTCCCAATCAACCCGCATCACGCCCGCATCCAGGTCGATGTCCCTGACGATCACGCCCTGCACAAACGGGATCAATCTTTGCCGATCACCCTCGACTACCAGCACATCATTGGCGCCGGTGCGAAGCAGGTGATCTACAGCGCCCAATGTCCGTCCCTGCATATCAACGACCTGAAGACCGAGCAATTGCGCCCAGTAATATTCGCCGGCAGGTAATGGCTCCAACTGCCGGCGATCGACTTCGATGTCCGCACCGGCAAGTGCGGCTGCCGCATCGCGGTCGTCAACGCCTTTAAGCTTCGCGACCACGCCTTCGCCGTGACTTCGACCCGCAGCAACCTCGACTGCGCGCTCGCCACCCGCGCAGCGCAAATGCCAAGGGCTGTAGCGAACGATGTTGTCGCGCGGCTCGGTGTAGGAAAAGACCTTTATCCAACCCCTGACACCGAAAAGGCCGGAGATCCGGCCCACCAGAATTCGGTTGCAGCGCCCGTCGCTCATCCCGAGGCGACCGGCCGCGCCTACATCGATCAGGCAGCCGCGGTCAGCTTTGCGCTTTCCTCCAACAACGAGGCGACGCGTTCCGACGGCTTGGCGCCCTGCTGAAGCCAATACTGTGCGCGTTCCGCATCGAGGCGCAGGCGCGTCTCCTGGCCGACCGCGATCGGATTGAAGTATCCCAGCCGCTCGATATACCCCCCATCGCGGCGCTTGCGCGAGTCGGTGACCACGATGTGGTAAAAAGGCCGT
>JAPSGG010000083.1 GCA_031177845.1 Chromatiales bacterium | reverse complement strand
AGCACGCAGCCTGAGCCGCAGGTGCAAGAGCCGCTGGAATTGGTCATCGACGCTAGCGGGCGTTACTACGTCGGTGGCCAGGAGCTAGTCAACACCCAGACCACAACGTTGATGATGGCACTCGAGAACGCCACCCAGGGACGCAAGGACGCGCCGCTAGTGATCAGCGCCGACGCGCGCACACCACACCAGGCGGTGGTCACGGCAATGGATTCCGCCGCAAGGCTGGGTCTCACGCGCTTCTCCATCGCGACCACAAAGGCGGAAGATGCGCCCTAGGATCTATTAACAAATGGCCGCTGAAACGCGCGGCCGCGATGGCATGGGCATTTACCGGCGACTGCTGGGCTACGCCGTCAGCTACTGGCGCTGCATGGCGGTCGCGGTGGCGGGCATGCTGATCTATGCCGCGACCGATACTGGATTCGCCGCGCTGATGAAGCCGATGCTGGATGGCAGCTTCGTCGAACGCGATCCCCAGGCGATTCGCTGGGTGCCGCCGGCCATGATCGCAATCCTGGTGCTAAGGGGTGTCGGAGGCTTTCTCTCCAGCTACTATATCTCCTATGTCGGGCGTCAGGTGGTCAAGGCGCTGCGGGGCGAGATGTTTCACCACCTGCTGCATATGCCGGTGGCCTATTTCGATGCGACCTCCTCCGGCCAGTTGATCTCCAAGCTCACGTACAACGTCGAGCAGGTGGCTGACGCCGCCAGTCGCACACTCACCGTCGTCGTCCGTGACACACTTACGATCGTGGGCCTGTTGGCTTGGATGTTTTATTTGAGCTGGATTCTCACCTTGTGCTTTCTCATCGTGGCGCCTCCAATCGCCGCACTGGTCATCTACGCCAGCAAGCGTTTCCGCAAGATCAGCGGCAACATCCAGCGTTCCATGGGCGATGTCACGCACGTAGCGCAGGAGGTGATCGAGGGTCACCGGGTCGTCAAACTATTCGGCGGCCAGGTCCACGAGACGCGGCATTTTGAGCAGGTCAACGAGCACAATCGCAGGATGCACATGAAGATGGTGAGAACCGAGGCGGCCAGCACGCCCTTCATCCAGATGATCGTGGGCCTTGCGCTCGCCGCTATCGTGTTTCTGGCCACGCTGCCGCCGGTGTTGGAGCACATCACGGTAGGCACCTTCGTCTCGTTCATTATCTCCATCACCCTGCTGCTGACGCCCGCGCGCAATCTCACCAACATCAACGCCAAGCTGCAGCAGGGCATCGCGGCGGGGCAGAGCATCTTCGAACTCATCGACAGCGAGCGCGAATACGACCGGCCGCTGTACGTGCCAAGTACCCGCCGGGGGTGCGTCGAATACCGCAATGTCAGCTTCAGCTACGATCCGGCCAAGGGCGACGTGTTGAAGGACATCTCGTTGAAGATCGAGCCGGGCGAGACCGTGGCGTTGGTGGGTCGTTCCGGCAGCGGCAAATCGACATTGGTGAATCTGCTGCCGCGTTTCTACGAGCCGCACCGTGGCCAGATACTGCTGGATGGTGTCAATATCCGCGACTATGGGCTAGCCACACTGCGCGAGCAGCTGACCTACGTCAGCCAGGAGGTGGTGCTGTTCAACGATACCATCGCCAATAACATCGCTTACGGACGCCAGTACGGTGCCACCCGCAAGCAGATCATGGCCGCCGCCAAAGCGGCTCACGCGATGGAATTCATCGAGCGGCTGCCAGACGGACTGGACACCCTGGTCGGTGAGAACGGCATTCTCCTGTCGGGCGGCCAGCGGCAGCGCCTTGCGATCGCACGGGCCTTGCTGAAAGATGCGCCCGTGCTGATATTGGACGAAGCGACCTCTTCACTGGACAGTGAGGCCGAGCGTCACATCCAGGCGGCATTGGAGGTACTGGTGAAGAACCGCACCACACTGGTCATCGCGCACCGCCTGTCGACGGTCGAGAACGCCGATCGCATAGCTGTGCTGCAGGATGGGCGCATCGCCGAGATGGGTACGCACGCCCAACTGCTGGCTACCAACGGCATTTACACCAGCCTATATCGGTTGCAGTTTCGACAAGCCGAGCAGCGCGAGAAGTTGGGTTCGTGGCAGGGGTGAGCGTGCGCATGCGAGCAAGCTGCAGCAGCCTTCTGGATCGCGTCAGCGATCTGCAACGCTACTGGTACTCGAGGAATGCGCTCGCGGCTGCGCTGCTTCCGCTGTCCTGGATCTTCTGCGCTCTGGCGATGCTGCGGCGCCGATTCTACCGGTATCGCAACCGCTTCGCGCCTAGGTTGCCGGTGCCCATCATCGTCGTTGGCAACATCAGCGTTGGCGGTACCGGCAAGACGCCAATGGTGATTTGGCTCGCGGGACTACTTAAAGCCTACGGGTTCAAACCCGGCATCGTCAGCCGCGGTTATGGTGGCCGCGCGCGCCAATGGCCACAACAGGTCACGAGCGAGAGCGATCCGCAGTGCGCTGGCGATGAGCCGGTACTAATCGCGCTTCGCACCGGCTGTCCTGTCATGATCGCGCCGCGCCGGAATGCTGCTGCGCGCGCCTTATTGGATAACGACGATTGCGATGTGCTGATCTCCGACGATGGCTTGCAACATTATGGTCTGATGCGAGACATCGAGATTGCACTCGTCGATGCGCATAAGGGTATGGGTAACGGCTGGTGCCTGCCCGCCGGTCCGCTGCGCGAACCGGCGTCGCGCCTGCGCGAGGTCGATTTCGTGGTCACGCATGGCGCGCGCGATGGCGCGCAATATGGCATGGTCCTGCGTGGCGACCGCGTTTTCAACCTACGGGACCCGGGTATCATCCAATCGCTCGACAGCTTCAAGCGGATGCCCATACACGCCGTGGCGGGCGTCGGTAGTCCTGCGCGCTTCTTCGAGATGTTGAAGGCACGTGGCCTAGACATTGATGCGCACGTCTTTAGGGATCATCATCGCTTTACGGCAGCGGACCTCGATTTCGGCGATGCACGCCCGGTGCTGATGACTGAGAAGGACGCCATCAAATGCCGCGCCTTCGCGCAGCCGCACCACTGGTATCTGCCCATCACGGCGGCGCCCGACGAGCGCCTAGCACAACAGGTGCTCGACCGCTTGCGATCCCGCATAGCCGCGGCCTCCAGCGTGGGAGGCCAACCACCGGAGTTGAGCCAACGTGGACAAGAAACTACTCGATATCCTGGTCTGCCCGATCACTAAGGGCCCGCTGATCTACGACAAAGACAAGCAGGAGCTGATCTCCCGCGCCGCGCGCTTGGCCTATCCCATCCGCGATGGCATCCCGGTGATGCTGGAAGACGAGGCGCGGCGCATTAGTGACGAGGAATACGAAGCGCTGAAGCGATGATGGAAGCAGCTCTAGCCTTCAGGGTTGGGATTCCCGCGCGCTATGCTTCGCAGCGATTGCCGGGCAAACCGTTGTTGCACATCGCAGGCAAGCCGATGCTCCAACACGTATTCGAGCGGGCCGTAGCCAGCGGTGCTGAGGAGGTCGTGATCGCTACCGACGACAAGCGCGTTATGTCTTGCGCAGAGGATTTCGGGGCCCGGGTTTGCATGACCTCGAGCGCACATACGTCGGGTAGCGAGCGGCTGGCAGAGACGGCGCAACGGCTTGGCTGGAAGGACGAGGACATCGTCGTCAATCTACAAGGCGACGAACCTTTGATGCCGCCCGCCAACATCCGCCAGGTCGCGGCCGAACTCACCGCCAGCCCGCAAGCCAGCATCGCCACCTTGTGCGCGCCCATCACGAGCTTGGCTGATTACGACAGCCCCAACATCGTCAAAGTCGTGCGCGACCACGAGCACTTCGCGCTTTATTTCAGCCGCGCGCCGATCCCCTACGTGCGGGACAAATCGCATCAGTACTTATGCGAGTGTTACCGCCACATCGGGCTGTACGCCTATCGCGTCCAATTTCTCAAGGTGCTGACCGCCGGACCGGCCTGCGAGTTGGAGCGGATAGAGAGTTTGGAACAACTGCGGGCGCTGTGGCGCGGCGCGCGGATCAAGGTCGCCAACGCCGCAGAGCACGCAGGCCGCGGGGTCGATACTCCAGATGATCTGGCCGCGGTGCGGGAGCTTGTGCGGCAGAACAGGGGTTGACATCCCGCCAGCTCCATAAAATTTAACGAAATCAGATCGCCGATGAAGTGGGAGATCCTCGATCGTAAGGTGGATTACCGCGGCTTCTTCCAGCTCGAAGTAGTGCATCTCAAGCATCGGCTTTATGACGGCGGATGGAGCCCAGTGCTGCGCCGCGAGCTGTTCCAGCGCAGCGACGCGGTGGCGGTGCTGCCCTATGATCCGATCCGAGACGAGGTGCTGCTGATCGAACAGTTCCGGATGGGCGCGATCGAGTCGCCACACGGCCCCTGGCTCACGGAGATCATCGCAGGTTTGATCGAGCCTGGAGAGCGACGAGAGGAGGTCGCGCATCGAGAAGCCAGGGAGGAGGCCGGCTGCGAGCTACTGGACCTGCACCACGTGTGCGACTACTACTCCTCGCCCGGAGGTTTTAGCGAGCGCGTATCGGTCTATGTCGCCAGGACAGACCTGGACGGCATAGGGGGCGTGCATGGGTTGCGTGAAGAGGAAGAGGATATCCGTGTGAGCCGGGTGAGCGCGCAGGCCGCGTTCGAGATGGTGGCGTCGAACGTCATCATGTCCGCCATGCCGATCATCGCTCTGCAATGGCTGCAGATAAACTACGAGCAGATCAGGGAGTGTTGGACGTAGCACGTGCCGTCTGGCGCCGAGTTCCCGGTGCCAACTCGACACCATGCCGCGTAATCCGCCGCTTGAGCCGCGGCGCTCGCAACCTGTTGTGTTGCTAGCCACCGTGAGACCGTAGGGCGCCTGCCTGCACTTACACCTTTTCCGCCAGCGCGGCCGCGTTGCCCGTATAGGCCGCCGGTGTTAGTTCCAGTAGTCGGATCTTGGCCTCAGTGGGGATTGCCAGACCTTCCACGAAACAACGTATCGTCTCGGCATCCAACGATTTACCGCGTGCGAGTCGCTTGAGCTGCTCGTACGGCTCGGGCACGTTATAGCGGCGCATCACGGTCTGTATGGCCTCGGTCAGGACTTCCCAGCTGGCGGCCAGGTCGGCTTGCAGGCGATCTTCATCTACCTCGAGCTTGCTCAGGCCCTTGAGCAGTGACTGAAAGGCGACTAAGGTATGCGCAAAGCAAACGCCCAAGTTGCGCAGCACGGTCGAATCGGTGAGATCGCGCTGCCAGCGCGAGATCGGTAGCTTGCCGGCCAGATGATTGAATAGCGCATTGGCGAGCCCGAGGTTGCCCTCGGCGTTCTCAAAGTCGATCGGGTTGATCTTGTGCGGCATGGTCGACGAGCCGACCTCATCTTCGATCGGCTTCTGCTTGAAATAACCGATCGCGATGTATCCCCAGACATCCCGGCATAGATCGAGCAACACGGTATTGAACCGAGCGATCGCGTTGAAAATTTCCGCCATCCCATCGTGCGGTTCGATCTGTGTGGTGTATGGATTGAATACCAGGCCTAGCGAGGTGACGAATTCGCGCGCCAAAGCGGGCCAGTCCACCTCAGGATAGGCGATCAAGTGCGCGTTATAGTTGCCGACCGCGCCGTTGATCTTGCCCTTGATCTCTACTGCCGCGATCCGCGCACGCTGAGTCTCGAGCCGATGCACGACGTTGGCGAGCTCCTTTCCCAAGGTCGTCGGGCTGGCGGGCTGCCCGTGCGTGCGCGCAAGCATGGCAGTGGCAGCGTAACGATGCGCCAAGCCGCGCAGCGTCGCGATGATCTCGTCGGCAGCGGGAAGCAACACATCGCATCGTGCGGTGCTTAGCATCAGCCCATAGGCCAGATTGTTGATATCCTCCGACGTGCACGCGAAGTGAAAGAACTCTCGCAGAGTCGCCAATTCCGAATGCCCGGCTGCCTGCTCCTTCAGGAAATATTCGACCGCCTTGACGTCATGATTGATGGTGGACTCGATGGCCTTGACGCGCGCAGCGTCGGCCTCATCGAAGCTGTCGGCGATATTGTTCAACGCCGCCTGCGCTTCACGCGATAACGCCGGTACCTCGTCGATGGCATCGACCCGGCTCAACGCCAGCAGCCAGCGCACCTCCACTAGCACTCGGTGGCGGATCAGGCCGTACTCGCTGAGGATCGGGCGCAATGTCCGGACCTTGTCGGCGTAGCGGCCATCGACCGGGGAGACGGCGGTCAGCATTGATAGCTCCATGAACGACTCCAAAGCACGACACGAATGGCACCACTTCTTATAATAACTCCATCCCCTTTATAAGGCTTTCGAGGTGATTATGACCGAGCGCGGCTTTCGTACTGAAAGAGACAGCATGGGCGAGCTCAAGGTGCCTGCTGGAGCCTTGTATGGGGCGCAGACCCAGCGGGCGGTGGATAACTTTCCGATCAGCGGCCTGCGCATGCCGCGCGGGTTCATTCGTGCGCTCGGATTGATCAAGGCTGCCTGTGCGGAAACCAACCTGGGGTTGGGTCTTATGGAAGACACCATGGCCAAAAGCATCGTACGAGCCGCGCAGGAGGTGGCCGCCGGCGATTACGACGATCATTTTCCGATCGATGTCTTCCAGACCGGCTCTGGCACCAGCACCAACATGAATGCGAACGAGG
>JAPSGG010000082.1 GCA_031177845.1 Chromatiales bacterium | reverse complement strand
GGCCGGCAGACCTTCCACATCTATAAGTGTGTGCCGGGCCCGTAGGGGCAAAAAGTGGGCCTCAGAGCTCAGGCTTCGGAACATCCGGCGAGAACGTGTTGTCCACGTAAGTAATGTGCCTTTTAAGAAGTGAATTGTGTCGCTCGAGCGAGTAAACGAAAGCCCCAGGAAAGAGGGTACCGGTACTGTGCGAGCCGCGACGCCCAAGACTTGCAATCGCGCGAGGTGAGTGTCATGTCCGACGCCCGATCCTATTCGATCCACGCCTTGGAACTAGGGCCCATGGAAAACTTCGTGTATCTGGTTCAGGACCATGCCACCAATACCGCTGCGGTAGTAGACCCTGCCTGGGAGGTCAGCAGAATCACCGAGCTGGCGGACCAGCGAGGCGCACGCATTACCGACGTCCTGCTGACCCATAGTCATAATGACCATGTGAACGGCGTGGGGGAAATCCTCGAGCATTCCGACGCCCGGCTGCACCTGCTCAGGTCCGAAGCGGAGTTCTGGAATCGCGAACTGGAGCGCCCTCAGTTGCACGATGGCGGCGACCACATACGGCTAGGTGAGACGGAAATCGAGATCCTGCACACACCCGGTCACACGCCCGGCTCGGCCTGCTACCGGATGGGCAATGACCTAATCACCGGCGATACCTTGTTCGTGTTCGGCTGCGGCCGCTGCGATTTGAGCGGCGGCGATCCGGAAGAGATGTACGCAACGCTCAAGCGGCTGAAGGAGAATCTACCGCGCGAGATCGTGATCCACCCTGGCCATAACTATGCCGAGCAGCCGACCTCGACCTTGCAGGAGCAGGCGGAGGGCAATCCCTTTATGCTCTTTCGCGACGTGGATGCCTTCGTGCGCTACCGCATGCACGAGCATGACCGCACGCGCCGCACCCCCTACCGGCCGATGCGGGGTTTGTAGCGGTTACACGTAGCGTGCAACCGCTCTTTTAATCGCAGAGAACACAGACTTCACAGAAGATAAAGACGAAGGCTTCTAAGAGCGCAATGATAAGTTGCCGTTGTGACAGCCTTCTCCAGATTTTCGTGCTCTGTGGTCTCCGCTTAAACTAATAATGGATGGACAGCGCGGTACATGCCGTCCTTGGCGCAATACTTTCTCTCTAACTGCCCCGGATAACTGCCCCGGTCCGCACTTCCATGTGCGGGCGTTCGCCGGGAAAAAGACACGTTAAGTGTCGCTTTCTTTGTCCGGCTCACCCACCGAATAATCTCTTGAGCCACCCCATGAAGCCGCCGCGGGACGAATCCTGCATCGAAGCGGTTGTCGTCGGACGCGACGCGCTGTGGGACGAGGATGTACTGCCCGCCGAACCCATCATCTTCAAGTGAGTTTCATAATGCCGCCGCAGTACGGAATCTTCCGGCATCTTGTTTGCGGTCATATTCGCGCCTCCTGGGCCGTTTGCCACTACAATTATAGGTGCAGCCAGATTACGCCGTCGAAATTTAATAATAAAGTCTTTCGTGCAGGCCCCGTTAAGGCGGAATCATCCCCGAGACGTCAGCGTCCATTCTCTGTAGCGAAGCGGCGATGGATCCGCCGCGGCATTCAAGATCCTTCGCGGGACTTTATCCTCAGCAAAGCCGAGGGACTCGGGACGGTTAAAGCCGGATTCTCGCAGAGCCTCGAAATGACACCTTTCGGAAAAACTTCCTAGAAAAGCGCCATCTGCGCGTCGCGTCCTGATGGACGCGTGAACGCGGTCGTGTCGAGTTCACGCCAGCGGCGGTTGAGCCCCAGCCGCTTGCAGGCCAGCATGAAACGTCTGGCGATTAGCTCGGCGAATAGCCCGGTTCCGCGCATGCGGGTGCCGAAGGTCGATTCGTAGTCCTTGCCACCGCGCAGGTCTCGGATCACGCTCATCACGTGGCGCGCCTTGAGCGGCTCATGATGTTGAAGCCACTCGCGAAACAGATCCTTTACCTCGTGCGGCAGACGCAGCACCACGTAGCAGGCACTTTCTGCGCCGGCTTCGCGGCTTACCGCGAGTATCGTCTCGAGTTCCGGATCGGTGAGGATCGGAATGACCGGCGCCGTCATGACCCCCACCGGCACGCCCGCCGCACACAGGCGCCGCATCGCGTCCAGCCGGCGCCGCGGCGCAGTCGTGCGGGGTTCCAGACGGCGGCTCAAATCCGGATCCAGCGTCGTGATCGAGAACATGACCTGCACCAAGTTCTTTTCAGCCATGGGCGCGAGGATATCCAAGTCTCGCTCCACTAGCGCGGACTTCGTCACGATGGAGACAGGATGATTGAAATCGCGCAGCACTTGCAGGATGCCGCGCGTAATCTCGAGCTTTCGCTCGACCGGCTGGTAGGCATCGGTATTGATGCCCAGCGCGATCGGCGAGCAGCGATGACTGGGCTTACCCAGCTCTTTTGCAAGCAGGTAGGCCGCATCGGGTTTGTAGAACAGCCTCGTCTCGAAGTCGAGCCCGGGCGACAAGCCGAGATAGGCGTGGCTCGGGCGCGCGAAGCAGTACACGCACCCGTGCTCGCAACCTCGATACGGATTGATCGAGAGTTTAAAGCCCACGTCCGGCGAATCGTTGCTGGCGATGACAGATTTGGATTTGTCCGGCGTGAGCGTGGTGTGCAGCCTGTCCTCTTCCCCATCATCAGCGCTTCCCCAGCCGTCATCGACGCGACGGTACGTGCGGGATTCGAACCGTCCGTCCGGATTGCTGATCGTGCCGCGGCCCTTGCGCGGTCGAGGCGCTATGACGGATTTATCGATGTCAGTCATGCGCTAGCTAACCACAGAGAACACAGAGACCACAGAGAAAATCCATTCATGACGGTCTGCGATTATCGTCGTATCCAGTTACTTTCGGCACCCAGGACGTCATTCTACATTTGTCCGGCTCACGCCGGAATAACGCTTGGACTTATTGGCTATTTACAGAGCATGGCACTTAATGCTCATAGCTATGAATCATCCTCAGTGTGCTCCGTGTCTTCTGTGGTTGGCCCTCTTAACCCGGTCGCACATCGGCCAGCAGCTTTTGCAGCGAGGTCAGCCCAATCGGCTTGACCAGATGGTGATCGAACCCGGTCTCCTGCGACAGGCGTATGTCTTGCTCCTGCCCCCAGCCGGTCAAGGCGATCAGCTTCACTCCCTTGCCCCAGGACTCAGTTCGCATCCGCCGCGCGGTCTCGAGGCCGTTGAGCTTGGGCATGCCGATGTCCAGCACCGCCACGTCAGGACGGAAGGATACCGCCACCTCCAATGCCTGCACGCCGTCATAGGCGATCCGGACTTCATGGCCCAAGGCTTTCAAGAGATCGACGAGGGCTTCTGCGGCATCTCTGTTGTCGTCCGCCACCAGGATGCGACTTTGGGTTGAGCGCACGCCCTCCTCCTCTTTATCGTCGTGCATCCATTCTTGATCCGGCATCGCCGCTGGCAGGCACACGATGAATTTACTGCCGTGGCCGGGGCCATCGCTGCATGCCTCGATCGTGCCTCCATGCATCTCGACCAATCGCTTTACCAGCATCAATCCGATGCCGAGTCCACCGGATCTTTGGTCCGCCGAGCGATGCACCTGCGCGAACATCTCGAAGACGCGTGGAAGCCAGTCGGCGGGAATTCCGATGCCGCTATCCTTCACCGTGACGACGACGTCTTTGCCCTGCTGCCTGGCCGCAATCCCGATGGCACCGCCCTCCGGCGTGTACTTGGCGGCGTTGTTGAGGAGATTCGAAAATACCTGGGCGAGGCGGTCCGCGTCGGCATCGAGGTAAATCGGCGAGCGTGGGAGTTTGATGCTGAGCTTGTGCCTCAAATTTTCAATATCCGGCCGCGCGGCTTCCATCGCGCTTTCCAGGATCGAGGCTAAATCGGTCCGCGATTTACGCAGTTGTATCTTGCCGCGGGAAATGCGTGAGACATCCAACAGGTCATCGACCAGCCGCGTTAGCTGCCGCACTTGCCGCTCCATTCTGGCGCGCGTTTCTGCAAGCTCGGCCCGATCTTCCGCCAGCATCCGTATCAACTCCAGGTCGGTGCGTAAAGGGGCCAGCGGGTTGCGTAGTTCGTGCGCCAGCGTTGCGAGGAACTCATCCTTGCGGCGGTCAGACTCCCGCAAGGCCTCTTCCGCCTGCTTGCGCTCGATAGCGATGGACGCGGTGCGCGTCGCCAATTCGACTAAGCGCAGATCTTCTTCGCTGGCGTGGTGCACCTCGCGGTAGTACATCGCAAACGTGCCCAGCACCTCGCCCTGGCTGGAACAAACGGGTGTAGACCAGCAGGCGCGCAAGTTGTGCGGCAGCGCCAGCTCCTTGATATTCACCCACCGTGGATCGGTGGCGACATCCGAGACATAGACCGGTTTCTTGGTATACGCTGCCGTGCCGCACGAGCCCGACTCTGGCCCGATGGCAATGCCGTCGATGGCCCGGTTGTAGGCTTCGGGTAGACTCGGCGCCGCGCCGTGCCGAAGGTGAACGCCGTCGTGATCCAATAACAGGAAGGAGCCGAGCAGCCCGGAGCGGGACTGTTCTTCTATCGTCCGCACCAACGCCTGCAGCACGTCAGAAAGCGGCGCGTCGAGGGCGATCAGTTCCAACACGCGCGTCTGGCCTGCTTGGAAAGTCTCGGCCCGCGTGCGTTCCGCGATTTCCTCCTGCGCTTGTGCGTAGAGCCGAGCGTTATCAATGGCAATAGCCGCCTGCGCGGCGATGCCGGCGGCCATGCGTTCCGCGCGCTCGGTGAATATGCCCGGCTCCGGGTGGCCAAAGAACAAGCCACCCAGGACATCGCCCGTGCGCGAGACGACTGGAACAGCGAGATAACTGCGCACCGGCAGATGTCCCTGCGGCATACCATGGTGGGGCGGGTTCTGGCCATAGCGTGAGTCCTGCAACACGTCGTCGATGCGCACCACCTCGGTCCCGCGGAACGTCGGTTCAAACAGCGGCGTGTTGCGCGGAATGCCTAACCCGGCGAACGCTTCGCGCGGCGCACCGGACAGCGTGTAAAGGAGGTAAGACTCGCCTTGTTGATTTATGGCGTTGTAAAAGAACGCCCCAAACCTCGCGCCGGTCAGCTTCGTGCCCGCATCGGTGACCTTTTGCACTAGTACCTGCAGATCGAGCTCCGCGGCCAGCGTTCGCGCCACCTCGTTGAGGGTCTCGGCCTCGCCCCTGGCCTCGCGTTCGCGCGCCAATAGCTTGGATCGCTTCTCGTCTACCCGCTCGCGTTCGGTGATGTCTACAAGGATATTCACCGCCCCGATCAGCGTGCCCAGCTCATCATGGATCGGATTGGCGTAGGCCAAGACAGTGCAATGGCTGCCGTCCGGGCGCTCGATAACGATCTCATGCCCGTTGTATGCCTTGTTCTCACGCAGCGTCAAGGCCATCCAGCACTGCTCGTGGACAATCAGTGATCCGTCAAGTGAAAAGAGCTTGAACGAACCGCAGAAGCGGTCCTCGGCGTCATTTAGCTTCGGTTCGCGCCCCCAAAGCGCCACCGCATGCTGGTTGAAATAGGTGATGAGTCCTTGGTGGTCGCACGTGTACGCCGCGGCCGGTAGCTTCTCTAGCAAGCGGCGGAATTCCAAGTCACCCCTATCGCGGAAGAATTCAGTCTGCAGTTGTTGGCTGCTCTCTTCTAACAGCACTTGTTCTCGCATAACGGCCTCCTCTCGCCGTGGCCCCAGGTCGGAGCGAGGAGTGACCCCTAATTAAAGGGGTCGCTATCGTCCAGTCTATTCCGGTTCGTATGGAAGGAAAGGGGAACTGTTCCCGATGGGCAATGGTCCAGGCAGCAGCGCCGCGCTCAATCGCGGAGCGAATCGCCAGGTGTCGCCCAGGGGTTGGCGACCTACGGCTGCACGACTCCAATCGCTCCGTGGGGGCTGGAGGTTTCAATCCGACGTCAACCAGGCGCCGGCCGCATTTCAGCCAACAACCTCCGCGACGCGTCCGGCTCCAAGGGTTTGACCAGATGATGATCGAAGCCGCCTTCTCGCGTGCGCCGCCTATCTTCATCCTGACCATAGCCGGTCAGAGCGATGCGCACCATGCCCGTGCTCCAGGGCTGCGCCCGCAGCACCCTTGCCGCCGCGTTTTCAGCCGGGCGACGGGTGCGTGCATTGATGATTCTGAATACGGCTTCAAGCGGCTACCCGCTTGCCTCTGCGAATGTCCATCCGGTGAGGCACTGCGCGATGAGATTTAGGAATGTGACGCGGGCTTGCGCATCGCGATGACCACATGGCCGACGCTGCTGAGGGTGATGCGCAGGAGACTACCAGAGCTCGGTGCAGTCATCCGGAATAATCTGAAACGGGGGCCCGCAGCGGCGAACGCAGACATACTGAATATTAACCACAGAGCACGCAGAGAGCACTGGGAAAACTAATGATCAATCCAAGGCCAGGAAAATGCTGATCAAACAGTCGATGGGGCAGCGTGCGCCGTGCATTCTGATACTCATCACCGATATGCCCTGCCGCCTAAGCAGCCTGATCTAGCGACATTTCATCTTTGCCGCCCCGCAGGACGCTCCGATTTTCACCTCAATAAGCTCTGTGCTCTCTGCGTGCTCTGTGGTTATGAGCCTTTGCGCAGCCCTACGAAAAGTTTCTCCAGGGTGGCGACATCAGCTGGCTTGACCATGTGATGG
>JAPSGG010000361.1 GCA_031177845.1 Chromatiales bacterium | reverse complement strand
GATGCGAAGCACAGGATGCGGAGCACCTTTGCTGGTATGAGGCCGCTAAGCATCTGCCGGGTCTAAGAGATCTCATGCCAGAGTGGTTATGACCGTTGCGTTGGACAAAGAGGTCATGGACCGTCAGTAGTGGTAGCCGTGCCGATGTTTTGCCGGAATCCGTCTGGCACAGTTATGCATAGTTCGGCAATTTGCAACGAGCGATACCGCCTGTTAGTCATGTAAATCAAGTAGTTGCGCCCTATGATCATAACTACGAACTTGGTGGTCGGAGGTTCGAATCCTTCCGGGCGCGCCATCTTCTACATCTTGGCAGATCAATCGTCCGGGAGTCTGACGCTTGTCCCTAGCCCGTCGGATTCCCAGCCTGCACGTCCCTGTGCAGGCGCTCTCCGGGGCTACTGTTCACTGGACATTTGTCTGCTTGCCGCTCGCCCGAGCAAGCTATGGGCGCAGTAACTGGCATTGTACTGACCATCCCTGGCGCGACTTGCGTGCCTTCTGAACACCAGCCCGCAAGTCCATGTGCGGTTGCTCGCAGGAAAACGACATGTTAAACGTCGCTTTTTCTTAATCCCTCTCGCTCTTCCGGGCGCGCCAACACGAGCCGCATCGAAAGTTCCACCTGAAGGTGGGCCTTTTGTTTGGATGCGCGCGCACGTTATCATCATTTTTAATATGTTTGACGCGCTTTCAGTGCGCGTCAGCGTTCCGCTCATACCTTGTCCTGGTCAGCTATTGCGTTCGAAAAGGCAAGGCATATCGATGATGATCTGTCGCTCACCCGTATTCCAGATCCCGGAGGCAAATCCATGCTAGCAAGTGATGTAAGGGCTGAATTCCTGCGGGCAGTTGGCGCTGCCCTCCTGATTTTGTTCGGCATCGGGGCCATGATGCCAGCTGCGGCTGGAGAGGCGCTCGCTGATCCCGAGGCTTACCGCTTGATGACTCAAGCCGTTGATGCGCGCGCGGTCTGGGACGAGGAGTTTCCCGGCTTCACTGCCGACATCCAGATCAACTATGAGGGGCAGGTTCATCGAGGCGAAGTCCAGGTGCTGCCTAACGGAGAGATAAGGTTGTCCGACCTGTCCCCGCCCAGCATACAAGGGCGGTCCTGGGCTCAGGGCTGGCTCGGCGAGATGGTGTTCCATCGCATGGGCGCGCAGGGGCCTGATGATCCGTACCGCGATATCCGCATGGTCGGCGGAGAGAATCATCCGCTAGGCCCGATGTTGGCGATGAATGATCCTTTTAATTCGAGTTTTCGCATCGATGGCAAGGTAATCAGGCAGGTGAATCGCGATTTACAGATGGAAGGAGCAAAGGAGCACGATGGACCGGAGCGTGTTCGAATCAATGTGTTGGACACGGACTTCACATCAGGTGGAAAGGTCTTGCCTACGCACTTCGTCATCAATTACCTGGATGACGAGGACCAGCTAGTGGGGGTCGAGGCAGTAAGCAGCCGCTTCCGGCGGCTGGGGCAATATGAACTTCCGCAGTGGCGCCGCGTGATCACACTCGAAGATGGCAAGATGACGACAGCCGTGATGACGCTATCGAATCATCGCTTGCGCAAAGTGACGGAAACGGTATCGGACCGGCGGGCGTCCCGCTAAAGCCATACACGCTGAGCCTTGCGGCTGCGCTGCGGGCCTGTGCACCGCCTTAAACGCTGTACCCCGGCTTCGCCTGCAGCCCGACGCTCGATTATCGATTGTTTTCTCGTCGTACCTGCGCACAACCTTGCATGCGCTGCTTTTGGGAGCGTATGCCAAGAAGCAACTCTTAACGGAGCAGAGCGCCTTCGTCAGGACCTCTCCAGAATTTACGTAAATTTCCTCTCCCTTTTTTAGGGAATTTTCCTATACTCCAAGAGGGCCCAAGCTGGGCTTCTTCGGGTATGTGCCCGTACCCGAAATCCAGTCAACTCAATAATCGGCGAAACAGAGGAACTTACCATGGACAGAAGAAAACTTGTTACTCGCACTTTGGAGGTTGTTCTGCTCGGAGGCTTGATGTCGGCGGTGACGATCGCGTCGGCCCAACCAACCTGTACCGGATTGCCCTCGCACAGCGCGCTCAAGAGCGCCTTGAGGGCCGTGGTCACGTCAGGCGGCAATGGTGGCCTTGGCAATCATATGTGGGCCACCGTGGTCAACCGTGACGGCCAAGTCTGCGCGGTCGTCTTCTCAGGTGCGGTTCGCAGTGGTCAATGGCTCCTAAGCCGCATCATTTCGGCGCAGAAGGCCAACACCGCCAACGGCTTAAGCCTTAATGGCGTGTATCCGAATCTCGGGATAGGCCGTGCAATCGCTACCGGCAATCTATATGGGGTGAACCTCGAAGGGGGTAACTTCTTCGGTCTGCAGCACAGCAATCCGGTGGACACTGCAGTTGCCTATGGCGCTCCGGGTCATGTGGGCGGTAATCCCATTCAGTACGGTCAGAGGAATGATCCATTGGTTGGCCAGTTCGTGGGTGGCGTCAATGTGTTTGGTGGTGGTCTGGGGCTTTACGATGAAAGCAGCCGTGCGGTCGGCGGGCTTGGCGTGAGCGGCGACACCTCATGCGCCGACCATATCACCGCCTGGATAACGCGAGACGCCTTGGGGCTGGACAATATCCCCGGAGGTGTCGGCGATGGCTTCACGAACGACAACCTGATCCTGAACAATCCCCCGACGCCGAATACCTTCGAGCATCCGCCGTGCGGCTTCAAC
>JAPSGG010000360.1 GCA_031177845.1 Chromatiales bacterium | reverse complement strand
TTGCCCTCGCGGGTCCGTTCGCCCACGCCGGCGAACACCGAATAGCCCGAGTGCTCGATGGCGATGTTGCGGATCAGCTCGAGCATGTTAACGGTCTTGCCGACGCCAGCACCGCCGAATAGACCGACCTTTCCGCCCTTGGCGAAGGGGCACAGCAGGTCGATGACCTTGATACCGGTTTCCAGCAAATCCTGGCTACCGGCCTGATCCTCAAAGCTCGGCGCGTCGCGATGGATGGGCCACCGCTCTTCGGCTTCGATCGGCCCGGCATTATCAATCGGGCGACCCAGGACGTCCATGATACGCCCCAGCGTTGCCTTGCCGACCGGCACGGAGATCGGCGCGTCTGTATTGCGTACCTTGAGCCCGCGCTTCAAGCCATCGGTGCCGCCCATCGCAATCGTTCGCACCACGCCGTCGCCCAGTTGCTGCTGCACCTCCAAGGTGAGCTCCGTCTCCTCGACCATTAAGGCGTCGAAGACGTTAGGGACCTGGTCGCGCTGGAATTCGACATCCACGACCGCGCCGATGATTTCTACGATGTTGCCCCTGCCTTTGTTATCCGTACCTTTATCAGCCATGTCATTCAACCTCACTTAGAAACCGATGCTCGCCTGAAGCGGCAAGACCTTTGGTAGACCGATCAGTGCTGCGATCAATGTCTTCGTCCGAGACCCAGGAATTTATACCGCCGCCGCACCTGCCACGATCTCGGACAGCTCTTGGGTGATCGCCGCCTGGCGCGCCTTGTTGTAGGCCAGCTGCAGATCGTCGATGAGCTGTGCCGCATTATCGGACGCACTCTTCATCGCCACCATGCGCGCAGCCATCTCGCAGGCGACGTTCTCGATCACGGCCTGATACACTACCGACTCGATATACCGGGTCAAGACGTCATCGAGGACTTCGTGGGAATCCGGCTCGTAGATGTAGTCCCAGTAATGCTTGAGCTCCTGATCCTCGGCCGGCGGCAGCGGCACCAGGGTGATGATGCGTGGCCTTTGCGACATTGTATTGATGAACTCATTGCCGATCAGAAAGAGGCGGTCGAGCTTCTCCTCGTGGTAGGCATCCAGCATCACCTTGGTCGTGCCGATTAGATCAGCCAGCCGCGGCTTATCGCCAAGGCCCTTGGTCGAGGCGAGAATGTTCGTGCCCAGCCGCTTGAAGAACGCCTCTGCCTTGGCCCCGATGAGGCACAGATCGATCTCCGCGCCCTTCTCTTGCCATTCGCGCATGGCGCCAAGCGCCGCCCGAAACAGATTGACGTTGAGACCCCCTGCCAAGCCACGGTCGCTGGAAATGATGACGAAGCCAACGCGATTGGGCTCGCGCTCAATGAGGAATGGATGCTGGTATTCGGGATGTGCATTGGCTAGATGGCCGATGACGGCGCGCATCTTGTAGGCATAGGGCCGCGTGGCTTCCATGCGGGTCTGGGCCTTGCGCATCTTGCTCGCGGCGACCATCTCCATGGCCTTGGTGATCTTTTGAGTATTCTGGATACTCCGGATCTTGCTGCGGATCTCTCTTTCGCCTGCCATGATTAAAGTTTGAATAATTTGATACCAGCGATCTTCTGATCGCCCTCATTCCCTCGTGCGCTGCGCAACCCTCATCCCTATCTCTTCCCCCCGAAGGGAGAAGGAGAAATCCTCACACGCTCTCCCTTCAGAAGAGAACTGGGGTGAGGGTCTATCGCAACGAGGGTACCGCCTGACGACGTAAGCGATCACCACGAGTGATTCTTCTTGAAATTATCCAGCCCCTTATGCATCGCAGTGGCGATCTCATCGTTGAAATCGCCCGATTCGTTGATCCGGTTGAGCAACTCCTTCTGTTCCGAGCGCAGATAGCTGTGTAGCGCCGCCTCGAAATCGACCACCTTGTTGACCGGGATATCGTCGAGATAACCCTCGTTGCCAGCGAAGAGCGAGAATGCCATCTCGGCCACTGATAGCGGCGAATACTGCTTCTGCTTCATCAACTCGGTCACGCGCTGACCGCGCTCCAGCTGTTTGCGCGTCTGCTCGTCCAGATCGGAGGCGAATTGCGAGAAGGCTGCCAGCTCGCGGTACTGCGCGAGCGCCAGACGAATGCCACCGCCGATCTTTTTGATGATCTTGGTCTGCGCGGCGCCACCCACGCGTGATACGGATAGGCCTGCGTTAATCGCCGGCCGAATCCCGGAGTTGAATAGATCGGTGTCGAGGAAGATCTGGCCATCGGTGATCGAGATCACGTTGGTCGGCACAAAGGCCGACACGTCGCCGGCCTGCGTCTCGATGATGGGCAGGGCGGTGAGCGAGCCCGTCCGGCTCTTGACCTGACCCTTGGTCACCTGCTCGACGTACTCCGCGTTGACGCGCGACGCGCGTTCCAGCAGGCGGGAATGTAAATAGAATACATCACCGGGATACGCCTCGCGGCCCGGGGGGCGGCGCAATAAGAGGCTGATCTGACGATAGGCCCAGGCCTGTTTGGTGAGATCGTCGTAGACGATCAGCGCGTCTTGCCCCTTATCGCGGAAGTACTCGCCCATAGCGCAACCGGAGTAAGGAGCGATGTACTGCATGGCGGCCGAATCCGCGGCGCCGGCGGCGACTACGATGGTGTGCTCCATCGCGTCGTGCTCTTCGAGCTTGGCCACCACGTTGGCGATGGAGGAGACCTTCTGCCCGATCGCCACATAGATGCAGATGAGATCCTTGCCCTTTTGGTTGATGATCGTGTC
>JAPSGG010000359.1 GCA_031177845.1 Chromatiales bacterium | reverse complement strand
CGGGATAGAAATGGGAACAGCAAACGCCTAGCGCTCTTCGCAGTACCTATGCCCTATTCCCTATCCCCTAGTCCGTTGCACCCGGTACACCTCCGGCGTGCTGCGGATGACGCGCATGATGCGCGCGAGATGTCGGCGGCTGTTTACGGTCAAGAGAAAAGTGATCGTGGTAGTGATACCGTCACGCTCCTCGAACGAGACATTCTCGATGTTCGAGCCCTCGTCCGAGATCTTGGACGCGAGCGCCGCCAGCACGCCGCGCTGATTCGCCGACTGCACCCGTATGCCGGTGGTAAATTCGCCCACCGGCTCTTGAGACCAGAACACCTGGATCCATTTATCGAGTTTATCGCGATGCGGCGTGACATTGTGGCAGGCGTCGCGATGGATCACCAGTCCACGCCCGGCGCTCATTAAGCCGACAATGGGATCGCCCGGGATAGGATGGCAACACTTGGCAAAGCTGACCACCATGCCTTCGGTGCCCAGTATCGCCAGCGGCATACCGGCCGCGGAGGCCCGTTCGCTCGTCAGCGGCTTGTCGCCGCTATCTACCAGGCGCCGCGCGACCAATTGCGCCATTCGGTTGCCGAGGCCGATATCCTTCAGCAGCGCCTCGAAGCTATCGAGGCCGATATCTTTCAGCAACGACCCGATCTGGGTCTTATCGATGCTGCCGATATCCAGATCATAGCTTGCCAATGCCCTGCCCAGCAGCCGCTGACCGAGCCGGATGGCCTCCTCGTGCTGCTGATTCTTGAGGAAATGGCGAATATTCGCACGCGCCTTGGCTGTCACCACGAAATTGAGCCAAGTCGGATTGGGTCGAGCGCTGGGCGCAGTGATGACCTCCACGGTCTGGCCGCTTTGCAATACGGTGCTTAGCGGGGCGAGGCGCCGATCGATCTTGACCGCGACGCAGGTATTGCCGACGTCCGAATGCACCGAGTATGCATAGTCGACCGCGGTGGCACCGCGCGGGAGTTGGCGGATCTCACCTGCCGGTGTGAAGACGAATACCTCGTCCGGAAACAGATCCGCCTTGACGCCTTCTAAAAACTCCTGAGAATTGCCGGCGCTCTGCTGGATCTCCAGCACATCCTTGAGCCACTGATGCGCACGCGTCTGGGCCTTGATGCTGGAGTTGTCGCCGGTCTTGTACAACCAATGCGCAGCGATGCCGACCTGCGCCACCCGGTCCATTTCCTCGGTGCGAATCTGCGCTTCGATGGGTATGCCATGGGGGCCGAAAAGCACCGTATGCAAAGACTGGTAACCATTGGCCTTGGGGATCGCGATGTAGTCCTTAAAGCGCCCGGGCACCGGCTTGTAAAGATTATGGATGACGCCCAGGGCGCGGTAGCAGGTATCGACGTCCTTGACGATCATGCGCATGGCGAATACATCGAACACCTCTTTGAAGGACAGGCGCTTCTGTCGCATCTTGCGATAGATGCTGTAGAGGCTCTTTTCGCGGCCGAAGACACGGCTTTCGATTCCGGCCGCTTGCAGACGTCCCGTAATCGTCGCCTCGATCTTCTGCAATAGCTCCTTGCGATTGCCGCGGCTGCGTTTGACGGCGTTGTCCAGCATCCGGTACCGATTCGGATACAAGGCTTCAAAACCGAGTTGCTCCAGTTCGACGCGCAGAGTGTTCATGCCCAGCCGCAGCGCGATGGGCGCATAGATCTCCAGCGTTTCGCGCGCGATGCGGCGACGCTTTTCGGGCGGCATGATGCGCAGGGTGCGCATGTTGTGCAGGCGATCCGCCAACTTGACCATGATCACCCGCAGATCGTTGACCATGGCCAGCATCATCTTACGGAAGTTCTCGGCCTGTGCCTCCGCCCTAGATTCCGAGGTGAGGTGAGTCAACTTACTGACGCCGTCCACCAGGTCGGCGACATCCTGACCGAACTCGATGACCAGCTGCTCCTTGGCGGTGGGCGTGTCCTCGATCACATCGTGCAAGATGCCGGCGATGATGCTATCGGCATCCATCCGCATCTCCGCCATGGTTTGCGCCACGGCCAGCGGATGATAGATGTAGGGCTCGCCGGTGAGCCGCTTCTGACCTTGGTGGGCTTGCGCGCTGAACAGGTAGGCGCGCTCAACGCGTCTTATCTGCTCAGGCTCTAGGTAGGTTTCGAGCAACGCACAGAGGTCATTGACCAGAAAGCGGGTTGGATCACCAGCGCTGAGACCCGTATTCGTCGAGTTGGCGACATCGACCATGATGTCTGCAAGGAGGCCTCAGCGCTCCTGCTCCTCGTCTCCGTTTTCCCGAGAGAGCGCGCGCGGTTCTTCGGGCTCGACTACGCCCAACTGATGATCCGCGATATCGGCATCGCTGATTCGAACCCTGCCGCGGCGCACTTCCATATCGTGCTCCCATGCCTCGATCAACGGCTGATCCATCACGTCTGGCCCGATTTTACCCTCCGCAATCTCCCGCAACGCCACGACAGTTGGCTTGTCATTTTCCCACTCGACCAATGGTTCGACCCCTCTGGCGAGCTGCCGCGCTCGGCGGCTGGCCATCAGCACCAGCTGGAAACGGTTGTCCACATGCTCCAAACAATCTTCTACGGTAATACGCGCCATCTATACTCCTGGCTGACTTAAATGTTTGTTGGTACGGCAAGTTTAGTGGATTGGCCTCACGCCAGCAATTGCCGCAGGAGCTCGCAGTGCCTCTGGACCTGTGTGATCCGGCGCTGGCGGCTCGCCAGCAC
>JAPSGG010000358.1 GCA_031177845.1 Chromatiales bacterium | reverse complement strand
GTGATGTGCGTGGTCAACCTAGCCCCTTTCGTCCCCAGTTGATCCTTCACGACCTGCACTAGCAATTGCTGGCCCTCGTGCAGCAGCCTAATAATCGATTCCCGCTGCGTTGCCACCGCGCCTTCGGGCACTTCCTCCACCATCATCGCCACGTCCGAAGCATGCAGGAAGGCTGCCTTTTCCAGCCCGATGTCCACGAAGGCCGCGTCCATGCCCGGCATTACGCGGCTGACCCGCCCCTTATAGATGTTGCCGACCAGGCCGCGCTTGCGGCTGCGTTCGATCCATACCTCCTGCAGAATCCCATTTTCCACCACGGCGATGCGCGTCTCCTGCGGTGTGACGTTGATGAGGATCTCTTCGGCCATGGGTATCTATTATTATCCGGAGCTGATGAGCTGGAACTTAACCTGAAGGATCAGGAGTCAGGGCTCATCATGAGCATGGAACCTTGCATGAGTACCTGTCAAAAGCCGACTGCCAGCTGCATTCGGTGATGCGCGAACCCGTTCTACTGATCGGCTGGCCTTGGTCGCTACCCACGCTGCGTTATTTGCGTCTTTGTAGTTACTACAGCACCCGAATACCGAAGTCGCCCAGCAACTGGGCGGTCTCGAACAGGGGCAGGCCCACAACGCCGGAATAGCTGCCGTGCAACTCACGCACGAAAACGGCTGCCCTGCCTTGAATCGCGTAGGCGCCGGCCTTGCCGAGCGGCTCGCCGCCGTCCCAATAGGCCTCGCGCTCCCGGGCGCTGAGATCGCGAAAGATCACCCGCGTGTGCGACAAATACTGCCCGCAATGCCCGCGAGTCACCAGCGCCACGCCGGTGTAAACATTATGCTCGCGTCCCGATAGGGCCTCGAGCATTGCCAGCGCCTGGGTCTTATCCGCTGGCTTGCCCAGAATGTTGCGATCCAATTCGACTGCGGTATCGGCGCCCAGCACAGGGATACTGCGCGCGGAGCGATCCCACCCGGCCCGCGCCTTGGCAAGCGCCAGCCGTTGCACGTAGGCTTGGGGTGATTCACCTGGGTGCCGCGTCTCATCCATAGCCACCGGCGTTACCTCAAAGCTGACGCCGATCTGTGCCAGTAATGCACGTCGGCGCGGCGAAACGGAGGCCAGCAGAAGTTGCAGTCGCATGATTAATGATGATGTCGCAAGAGACTGAGGCTCCCAACTTATGGGCGTGTAGTCAATTCCCCTGCTCCCCCGAATCAAGCTCGAGGTCGCCGTTCCCTTTCAAATAAGCGGGCGTACAGCCGCTTGAGGCTAGTGAGGATTTTCTCGCAGCGATCATCGCCAATCGTCAATTTCAGCTCGCTGCGTGTGAAGCCTGCCCGGGCGCTGATTTAGAGGCGCGAAATTTCGATCTCCAAAGCTAGTACTAACGATGGTAAGGATGGCCACGCAGGATCGTGGCCGCCCGGTAAAGCTGCTCCGCCACGATCACGCGAACCAGTGCATGAGGGAACGTCAGCCGCGATAGCGACCATACCTCCTCAGCGCGCTGAAGGCAGGAGACCGCGAGGCCATCGGGGCCGCCGATCATTAGCGCGACATCGCGGCCAGCCCTTAGCCATTCGCCGGTGCGCGCAGCCAATTCCTCGGTACCCCAGATGTTGCCACGCTCATCTAGCGCCACCAATTGACCATCCTTTGGCAGCGCCTCCAGCAGGCGTCTTCCTTCCTCCGCTTTGCTTCGACCCGGGCCGTCGGAGTGCCGCTTGGCTGCGGGTATTTCCTTTAACGAGAAGCCCCACTCCGGCGGCAGCCGCCGCGCATAATCATCGAATCCAGCGTTCACCCAACGCGGCATGCGCGTGCCGATCGCCAGCAGATGGATGTGCATCCGTTATGCAAGTTGCCGGAGTTAAGATTGGTTTGAGGCGCTTAGTATCGCGCGTGCGCTCGAACATCCAGTCGCTCTTCCATCCTCCAGAGCCTGTCTAGATTGTAGAAATCGCGCACGCGCGGCAACATCACGTGCACGATGACGTCATTCAGATCGACGAGCACCCACTCGGCATCGCGCTCCCCCTCTACACCCAGCGGCTTTACTCCGGCCTCCTTGGCCTTGGCGACGACATTATCGGCCAGCGCCTTCACGTGCCGATCCGAGGTGCCGGAGGCAATGACCATGGCGTCGGTGATCGCCGTCTTGTTGCGGACATCGATAACCTGGATGTCCTGAGCCTTGAGATCGTCAAGCGCCTCGACGACCAGTTGTTGCAGATCATCAGTTTCCATCATCTACCTTAGACAGTTTTCTCTCACTGGGTGCGGCGAGGTATAGACCACGGCTGAGAATATACCTCCATACCGGTTCGGGCAGCGCTGCGGCTACGTCCCCGCCCGCCGCGATGTCCGCCCGTATTGCGGTCGCCGAGATATCAATCGGTTGCACGGCGCAACGCAGGATGCCGCCGCTGGAATCAAGCATCAGATCTTGGGGGTCGCTGACACGGCGTTCTTTCAGTAATTCGGCGGCCGCGCCGCGGCGAGGAAGTTGAGCGCCCGGTCTCGTGGTGACGACGATATGCGCGAGTCCCAGAATGTCCTTCCAGCGGTACCATGAGGTAAAGTCCGCGAAGGCGTCATTGCCCATGATCAGGCACAGCGTTTCGTTCACTTTCGCACGTAGTTCGCGCAGGGTGTCCGCGGTGTAGGAAGGACCGTCGCGGCGCAGCTCGTGGTCATCCGCAATCAGTTTTGGATGCGCTTCCAATGCGAG
>JAPSGG010000081.1 GCA_031177845.1 Chromatiales bacterium | reverse complement strand
CGATGTGGGTGTGCCGAAGAGGCTTTGCGCAGCTCTCGCCCTCGCTCGCCAAGCTCGGCAGGTTCGCCGGGGCCGTGTTCGCCATCGCGTTGATCCTGTTCGCGCTCACGGGGGCCAACATGTTCCAGGCCTGGAACGTGGGCGAAATCACACGCACCTACTTTGGTGTGCCCGCTTGGATTACAGGCCTGGTTTGTGCAGCAGTGGTCGGCGCCGTCATTCTGGGCGGCATCAAGCGCATCGGCGCGGTGGCCGGCTGGTTAGTGCCGGTGATGTGCGGGATCTATGTGATCTGCTCTGTGGGCGTGCTGATTGCCGAGGCCGAGAAGTTGCCGGAGATCCTGCGGCTGATCTTCACCAGCGCCTTCTCGGAGACCGAAGCAGTCGGAGCGTTTACCGGCGCCACCCTGGGTCTCGCGTTCATCTTCGGCATGAAGCGCGCCCTGTTCTCCTCAGAGGCGGGCATGGGCTCGGCGCCCATCGCCCATTCGGCCGTGAAGACGCCTGAACCGGTCACGGAGGGCGTCGTGGCGGGTCTCGAGCCGTTCATCGATACGCTCGTCATCTGCACGATGACCGCGATGGTGATCCTTGTATCCGGCGTGTGGCAGCGTGGACCAACTGCGACCTGGGACGCCGAACCCGTCTTGGTGGAATCCGCGCCCGGGCTCTGGAGGCCGGCGACGACCCAGCTACCCGAAGGCAAGCACGCATGGACGACCGGTGATCAGGTGTTCATCGTCGTGGAAACGCCTCCAGGCAAGCGCGCCAAGTTGTACGGGAGCATCGTTAAGACCGTAGAAGGTCCATCGGTGAGATGGCGGCCGCTAGCCAGCGAGTCGAAGCCTCAGCTTGCTGAACAGGGTCTCTTCATCGACTACCCGGCCGCAACGCTCACTGCCATCGCCTTTGACTCCGCGCTCCCGGGCCTGGGCCAGTGGATGGTAACGCTGGCGGTCTGGCTGTTCGCCGTCTCCACAATGATCGCGTGGAGCTATTACGGCGAACAGGGCGTGGTCTACCTGATGGGCAAGCGATGGGTGACGCCTTATCGGTGGGTATGGTGCTCGCTGATCTTCATCGCCTGCCTTGGCTTTATCCGCACGGATTATCAACTGGACACGATCAGCACCGTGGCGCTGGGATTCATGCTGGCGATCAATCTGCCGACTATGGTAATGCTGGGGTCCAAGGCAATGAGCGCCTGGCACGATTACTTCCGGCGGCTCAAGGCAGGCCACATCGGCACGCTGCGCAAGGGTCAACCCAGATGAAGCACCAATGTTCGCAGTGTTATGGAAGCCTATGCAAATCATTAGCTTGAGCTTGGCGAAAGCTCCTATTGGGTGTTCATCAGTAGTAAGGACGTTATGGTGTGATGCCTCGTCGTTCCCGCGCAGGTGGAAACCTAGTAACGCCAGCCTGGATTCCCGCCTTCGGGGATGGCGTTATCGGCTATTTGTCACCAAGTCTGTGAAACTCAATAGTCTCAGCCGCAGGTAACTTCAAAGCGTAGGGGCTCGCCGCGCAGGAAGCGCACGATCTCGGCGAAGTCTTCCTCCCTCGAATTCGGGATCGAACCCGAGGCGACGTGCGGAGTGAGAAGGAGGTTCGCCTGGCTGTCGCGCGTCAGCTCTACGAGGGGATGATCGGGCGGGAGCGGCTCGAACTCGAAGGTATCAAGCGCCGCACCCGCGATGCACCTGCGCGAGAGCGCCGAGACGAGCGCAGCCTCATCGATCACGCCGCCGCTGCCCGCGTGCACAAGCACGCTGTGCGGCGGCATCATGTCGAAGGCGGTCGCGCTTAGGAGGTGCGCCGTATCGGCAGCGTAGGGCAGTAGGCTCACCAACACGTCCGTATCGCGCAGGCACCGCTCGAAGCTCACCCGTTCCAGCCCAAGCGCTTGCTCCACGGCGGGTGGATAAGGAGTGCGCTTGTGGTACCACAGCGTGCCCGGGCGAAAGGGCGCCAGGCGCCGGATCAATTCGATACCGATCTCTCCCATACCCAGTACCGCCACTCTCTTGCCGAGCAGCGGCTGAAGGTCCCGGTAGCCTCGCCAGTTGTAGGCGAAAGTGTCCTCGTCGGTCTTCCGCGCCGGCACCGGCGGCATGGGCTCTGTCATCGCTCTGAGGGAGCGGCCGAGGTGCCTCAGCACGGCCAGCATCATCATGAGCACGTGTTCGGCCGCCAGGATGCTGTCCATCACAGGCTGGGCCGAAACCCTTACCCTCGCATGATGGGCCGCAACAAGATCGATATCGTGGACCAAGGACCCGAGCCTCAGGATATACCGGAGCTTTGGTGCGACGGCGAGCATCTGCGCGGTCACCGCTTGGTTGCGCTCGCTGATAATGATCTCAGCATCCGCCAGCGCCGCCCGGAGATGCTCCGGATCGGGCCGGCGGAGCATGACGATCTCAAGCCCTTCGGGGGCGGCCTCAGCTGCCTGGCGCTGGTGCCTCTGACCGCGATCGGTCAGCATCACAGCGCGGGTTAGGGCGCGGCTTTTGGCGTGTGTCACGGCCAATCGCGCTCGCCGTCCTTTTGCCTCTGCTCCTCGATTGCGTGGAGCACATCCTTAGGCAAGGCCCGATACGCCTCGCTGAGCCGCAGCGGGCGCCGCTCTGGAAAGACTCTCTCCTCCACCACGCGGCCGAGCAGCACGAGACGTTCATCGGTTATGAGTTCGCCGATCACGTCGCAGTCGGCCCAGCCGCAGGTCTCTTTCACCACCGGCAGGCCTCGGCTGGTACGCTCAATTTCTACGGTGCCGAGTTTGTCGGCTTCATGGCCCGACACCAGCCCGAAGCGCGGGATGAGCGCCTCCTGCCCTTCGGAGAGGAGCTGAACCACGAGGCGGCGGCTCTCGCGCACCAGTTCAGCCGTGCGGCTTCCCGGCGAGAGGGCTACGAGCATGCGGCCGCGATCCTCGCGCAACGTGACCGGCAGCACCCACGTAGCCACGAGCGTGCTCTCGCGCCCCCGGGTGATGTCCAGAGATAAGAAAGACCTCGGGGTCAATTCGCGTGAAAAGAGATTGCGACAAGGTAGTGCCTCTGGCGGCCGTGCCATGTTCATTGCTCTAGTTGATGCACGATGCAGAATATGCGCCAATGTGACTGTATAATCAGGGCCTTGTGCAGGGGGCATTATGACTGCGTTCAATGTGGTACGGTTTCGGGTCAAGCCCGGGCGAGAAAAAGAGTTCGTCGACCACCACCGTAAGGCAAAGGCTGACTTTCCCGGATTCCGACGCGGCGCGCTCGTAAAGACCGGTGAACGGACCTACTGCTTCATCGGCGAATGGGACGATTTTGCGAGCGTAGCCGGGGCCGAGGAACGCATGGTGAAGATACTCGATCGCTTCCGCGATACGCTCGAAGACCTCGGCGGCGGATTGGGCGTTACCGACCCTGTATCGGGTGAAGTCGTCGTCGAGTTAAATCCCTAACGGAAAGTGCTCCGCCGGCGAGCCGCCGGTTCAAGCGCCGGATTTTGCCAGCCCGCATCGGCTGGATCGACGTTAGTTCCGAGCGGCACGATCTCATCGATACGATCCAATAGCGTGTCGTCCAACTTGACATCGACGGCGCCGAGCTGCGACTCAAGCTGTTCTATCGTGCGCGGGCCGATGATGGCCGCTGTCACTGCCGGGTGATTGATCACGAAGCCCAGCGCCATGTGGATGAGCGAAATACCCGCATCATCCGCGAGCGCGCCCAAGGCATCGGCTGCCTCAAACTTGCGTTGATTGACCGGCAGCGACCGATCATACCGGGCGGGTATGAGCTGGGCGCGCGACGAGGCCGGCATCTCCGCGCCCTTGCGCCATTTACCCGACAGCCAGCCGCCCGCAAGCGGGCTCCACGGGATCACGCCGATGCCGTGACGCTGGCAGGTCGGCAGAACATCGCCCTCCACGCCACGCACGAGCAATGAGTAGGGCGGTTGCTCGCAGACGAAGCGTGTCAGGCCGCGTTCGCGGGCGGCCCACTGGGCTTCGACGATTTGTGATGCCGGAAACGTAGATGAGCCGATATAGCGTACCTTGCCCTGACTGACGAGGTCGCTCAAAGCTCCTAGGGTCTCCTCGATGTCGGCATGAGGGTCCGGGCGGTGAACCTGATAAAGATCGATCCAATCGGTCTTCAGGCGTCGCAGCGACGCTTCGATTTCCCGTAGAATCCAACGCCGGGAGTTGCCTCTATGGTTGGGATCGTCTCCCATGGATGCGTTGACCTTGGTCGCAAGGATCACTTCGTCGCGCCGGTCGCCAGCGAGCGCTTTCCCGACGATCTCCTCGGACTCACCATGAGAATAGATGTCCGCGGTGTCAATGAAGTTGATACCCGCGTCCAGCGCGCGATGGATGATCCTGATGCAATCGTCGTGATCAGGATTACCCCAGTCGCCAAACATCATGGCGCCCAAGCAGAGTGGACTCACGCGAACGCCGGTGCGGCCAAGCTTGCGGTACTGCATCTCCGACTAGTAGTCGTAACGGATGAATTCGAGCCGTCGTTCCTTGTCGTCCCCGCGGAGGCGGGCACCCATCACAGGCGAACTGACCACGGTGACCCTTCGAAGCCCGTCAATGCGTTCAGGATAAACTCCGCGCGAAATCCTGTGCAGTATCGAATCAACAACCTACAGGTTTCCTCGGCGCTACCGGCGCCCCGACATGATACGTATGCCGGGTTTTGCACAGTCTGGTTCGCGGCAACGACGACAAACGGCGATTTGAAGTCACCCGTTGCAGCCTGCCACTTTGATCATCAGGCGTGATCCACCGCTTGGGTCACGCCTTCCTGACGCGCGCAATTCGCGCAGCAGTAGAAGGTATTGTTCGCTTCGATGCCGTGTCCGATGATCTTACAGCCGCAGTGGGTGCATACCGGTGCCAACTTCTGGATCGCACACTCGAAGCTATCAAATACGTGCTTCTGACCCGCCGTGATGACCTCGAAAGAGAGGTGGTAATCGTTCCCGCAGACTTCACACTTGGCCATGTCACACCTCGGAGTCTTAGGTTGCCGATGGAGACTTAAATGATCGAAGACCGACGATCGTCTTCCAATTCTCGTTCACAACAGCGCGAATGCCTAGCCCTCAATTTGGCAGTTACCGAGTCCGTGCATCAATGTGCGGAAATCCTACAGCGCCGTGAACGCATAGCAGCGGCACGCGGCCGCCATTTCGAGCTTCACAGGCAGATTCGTGCAGCGTGATGACTGCTGAAGCCCGCGTTGAAGCCGCCCAGGAGGGCAGCACCGGCCGCGCCGCACGGATTGCGGGCCTGGTGCTCGGACCCGCGCTCGCGATAGGCTTAGTGCTCGTCGGTGCGCCCGTCGGCCTGTCAAGCGAGGCCTGGATCATAGTATGCGTGCTGAGCCTCATGCTGACGTGGTGGTTCACCGAAGCCGTGCCGATCGCCGCTACCGCCTTGATTCCGCTGCTGGCCTTGCCGCTATTCGGCGTGACCAGCGCCGCCGATGCGGCGTCACCCTATGCGGACCCTATTGTGTTCCTCTTCATTGGCGGCTTTATGATCGCGCGGGCGATCGAGCGTTGGAACCTGCACGCGCGCATCGCTCTGCAGGTGGCATCCAGGGTCGGCACTAACCCGGCGGCGCTGATCGGCGGTTTCATCCTAGCGGCGGGGCTGATCTCGATGTGGATCTCCAACACCGCTACGGCCCTGATGCTGGTACCTATCGCCGTAGGCGTCATCAAGGCCATGGCAGAGCACGGCTACGAGGATGCGCGCTTCAGCGCAGGCCTTGTTCTAGGCGTGGCCTATGCCGCCTCGGTGGGCGGCATGGGTACGCCAGTGGGCTCACCCACCAATGTGATCGCCATGGGTTTTTTGAGGGCACGGGACATCGAGCTCTCGTTCGGCCAGTGGATGCTGCTGGGTGTGCCGATGCTGGTCCTGCTGCTGCCGGGACTGTGGTTGCTGCTGACACGAGGGCTCAAGCGGGCAGGCGCTCAGGATGCTCTGCGAGGGCGGCGGGTGTTAATCGATGCGCTGACCGAACTCGGACCTATGAGCGTGGCGGAGCGGCGGGTGCTCGGCGTGTTTGTGCTAGTGGCGGGCGCCTGGATGTTGCGCGAGCTGCTGATCCTGCTGCCTGGATTGGAGCGGCTGTCCGACATGGGTATCGCCATGGCCGGAGTTCTGATCCTGTTCTTGCTGCCATCCGGCGCAAGGGGAAGCAACAGCCGCCTTCTCGACTGGCAGACGGCCGAGCGCATCCCTTGGGCCATCGTGCTTCTGTACGGTGGAGGGCTGTCGATGGCCGCGGCGATGGAATCCACTGGCCTTGCGATCTGGCTGGGCGAAGCCCTGCAGGGCCTGCGCGGACTCGACCTGCTGTTGATTCTCAGCGTGCTGCTGTTCGTGACGCTCCTCGCCACCGAGCTGATGTCGAACGTCGCCACGCTCACGGCCATGTTGCCGATCGTGGCGGCGCTGGCCGCCGCGCTCGGCATCAACCCGCTGTTGCTGGTATTTCCCGTGTCGATCGCGGCGAGCCTCGGCTTTATGCTGCCGATCGCAACGGCACCGAACGCCATCGCCTACGCGACGGGCTACGTCGAGCTTAAACGCATGCTGCGAGCGGGGCTGGCCTTGAATCTGCTTGGGATCGCTGCAATCCTGATCGTCAACGCCACTCTGGCCCGAGTGGTCCTGGGCTAGCAAGCGTAGC
>JAPSGG010000357.1 GCA_031177845.1 Chromatiales bacterium | reverse complement strand
CCCGGCCGAGGCGGTCCGCTATCTCGTCGGCCGTGACGACACGGACGTCATCCACCGCGTCGTCGGCCTCGTCGCGCTGACGGGCGTCGTTGTCGAGCAATCACGGAGGGCGAACATGTGCACGCGAAGATTTTCAAGCGCTTGCACGACGAGGAAAAGGTGCGGGGGGTGACGATGTTTCGAGGCATCTCGGGATTCGGTAAGTCCGGCATGGTGCATTCCTCGACCCTACTGGACATGTCTCTAGATATGCCGGTGGTCATCGAATTCTTCGACTCAACGGAAAAGATCGAACAGACACTTCAACATTTGCGGGACATGGTCCGGCCCGAACATGTGATAACCTTTGCCGCCGATTTGACCTAGCCCCGACAGGCATATGCTGGATCCGAAACGACTACGCGCCGAATTGGACGCAACCGCGGCTGCGCTGGCGCGCCGCGGCTATGAACTGGATGTGCGCGCCCTGCGCGAGCTCGAAGGGCAACGTAAGACCTTGCAGGTGGAGACACAGGCACTACAGAGCGAGCGCAACGTTCGTTCCAAGGCCATCGGCCAAGCCAAGGCGCGGGGCGAGGATATCGATCCCCTTCTAGCCGAGGTCGCATCTCTCGGCGGCCGATTGGCTGCGATCGAAGTGCGGCTGCGCGAGATCCAGGGGCGTCTCGAAGAAATCCTGATGGAAACGCCGAATGTGCCTCATGAGTCCGTGCCTGACGGCCGCGACGAGAGCGCCAATCTGGAAGTGCGACATTGGGGCGAACCGCCCGCTTTCGATTTTACGCCACGGGATCACGTCGAGCTGGGGGCGCGGCTTGACGGTCTCGACTTTGAGGCCGCGGGCAAGATCACGGGCGCGCGATTTGTGGTGATACAGGGGGCATTGGCACGGCTGCACCGCGCGCTCATCCAGTTCATGCTGGACGTTCACACGCGCGAGCACGGCTATGCCGAGGTCTACGTGCCCTACATCGTCAATGCGGACAGCCTAACAGGCACTGGGCAATTACCCAGGTTCGAGCAGGATCTGTTTAGGGTAGCGGGTGAGCACAGCTACTACCTTGTGCCGACGGCCGAGGTGCCGGTGACCAATCTGGCGCGCGATGAGGTCATCGAAGCGCCTCGACTGCCGCTGAAGTACGCCTGCCATACGCCCTGTTTCCGCTCGGAGGCGGGCTCTTACGGTAAGGACACGCGTGGCATGATTCGCCAGCACCAGTTCGAGAAGGTGGAGCTGGTGCAGTTCGTCAGACCCGAAGACTCTTGGGCGGCATTAGAGGCATTGACCGGACACGCCGAGGTTATCCTGCAGCGGCTGGAGCTGCCGTACCGCGTGGTCGCCCTTTGCGCAGGCGATCTCGGTTTCGCGTCCGCCAAGACGTACGACCTCGAGGTGTGGTTACCGGGCCAGAACCGCTACCGCGAGATCTCGTCGTGCAGTAATTTTGTCGATTTTCAGGCGCGCCGCATGAAGGCCCGCTGGCGCAATCCAGAGACGGGCAAACCGGAATTGCTCCACACCTTGAACGGCTCGGGCCTTGCGGTCGGCCGCACGCTAGTGGCGGTCATGGAGAATTATCAGGACGATCTAGGCCGCATCCACATTCCTCGGGCGCTACGCAGCTATATGCACGGAGAAGAGGTACTGGGTGCGTGAAATGCATCCCGAGCTGGTTACCATCAGAAACGCCTTCGCTCACCAGGGACGGCTGGAGTGGATAGGCCTAAGGCCCGGCCATCGTGAGCCAGTTGCGCCGGTGATCCAGGCTGAAGCCGTTGCCGGACAGGGGCTTAGTGGCGATAGGGCAGGTGCGCGTCCTGGCAGTAAGCGGCAGATCACGCTGATCCAAGCCGAGCACCTCGCGGTCATCGCCGCCTTTGCTGGGCTTGCGGCAGTTCAGCCCGAGGTGCTACGGCGCAACCTGGTCATCTCCGGCATCAATCTCAGCGCGTTCGAGAATAAGCGCTTTTACGTTGGCGAAGTCTTGCTCGAAGGCACCGGCTTTTGTCATCCGTGCGCGCGCATGGAAGAAGCCTTAGGCGCCGGCGGCTACAACGCGATGCGAGGGCATGGCGGTATCACCGCGAGGGTATTAACGGGGGGCGCCATCCGCATTGGCGATGCCGTGCAACCCGCCGCTTGCACGCGATACATGTCTCCAACCGAAAATGCAGAGCACGCAAGGATACCGGGACCGCGAGAATGAACACATGGGGCGCGGCAGAAGCCGGGCCCCGGTCTCTGTGGGCGCCAATTAGTCGTCGCGGGCCGTGACCTTCATTGACTCCGCGATCAGCACGATCTTCTGTCCCTCGAGCTCCACCTCCCGTTGGGGATCCAAATCCCAGCCGATCCTCGGCCACACTTTGTAGTGTGGACGTGATTCCAAGCGCGAAGATTCCCGCTTCTCCATCCGGAAACGCGCCCGGCCGAATTTGTGGTTGTCCGCCCGCGTTAGCCGGCGCGCCATACGGCGATTGCGACCAACGCCCAGGCCATTATGAACGCCGTGCCACCGAAGGGCGTAATCGCGCCCAGCCAGCGGATGCCGGTGATGCTCAAGAGATACAAACTGCCGGAGAAGAGTAAAATGCCGGCGAACATGAGGCCGCCCGCCCAGGTGAGCAGCGCGTTGCCCGGCAAGTGAGCGCCAAGCGCACCGACTAGGATCAGTCCCAGTGCATGCCACATGTGATAATCAATGCCGGTGTGATATACGGCGAGCATATCCTGGTTCAGGTGTAGCTTAA
>JAPSGG010000356.1 GCA_031177845.1 Chromatiales bacterium | reverse complement strand
TAGGGTCCCTGCCGATTAATGTGTCAGGGCCGTTGTGAGCTTATCAAGTCTGCCGCGAATCGAGCCATCGATGACCAGATCGCCGGCGCGGATAATGGCGCCGCCGAGCAAATCGCTATCGGTGCGTGTGGTCAGATTCACCTCGCGGCCGAAACGCGCCTTGAGCGCATTGCCGATAGCGGCCAGCTGTTGTTTGCTGATCTCCTGCGCCGACACAACCTCCGCATCGATCCTGCCCTCGGCCTCGCGCCGCATGAACTCATACAGCGCGGTGATCTCGGGCAGGAGCGTCAGGCGCCGGTTTTCCGCCAATAATCTGATGAAGTTGCGTCCCTGATCGTCGACCTTCTCTTCGCACACCGCGATGAACAACTCCGCCGTTTGCTCTTCGCTCAGACGCGGACTGTCCAACACCGCCCGCATGGTGCCGTCATGCGCCACGGCCGCCATAAAGCGAAGCATGTCGGACCAATGGTCGTATTGTTTCTGCTCACTAGCTAGTTCGAACGCAGCGGTCGCGTAGGGTCGCGCGAGGGTCGTTAACTCTGACATTACGGATCAGCCGCCCATCAAATGTGCGCCGCGAGATCGTCCAAGACCGCGCGGTGCGCCTTGGCGTCGATCTCGCGCTTCAAGACCTGTTCGGCGCCCGCAATGGCAATGGCGGCCACCTGCTTGCGCAAGGATTCCCTGGCGCGGTTAATCTCCTGCTCGATATCGGACAGTGCAGCGGCCTTGATGCGCTCACCTTCCTCGCGTGCGTCATTCTTGGCCTCATCGACAATCTCACTCGCGCGTCGTTGCGCCTGATTAATGATCTCCGAGGCGCGCTGCTTGGCCTCATCCAGTTGCTTCTGGGCCCGCTGCTCCGCCTCTTCCTGCTCTTTCTGACCGCGTTCAGCCGCTGCCAGACCATCGGCGATGCGCTTCTTGCGCTCCTCCATCATGTTGAGCATCGGTTCCCATAGGAACGCTTTGACGAACCAGACGAGCACCGCGAAGACGATGATCTGGCCGATGAGTGTCGCTGTCACGTTCACTGCTTATCCTCCGGATATCTGCCCAAACAAACGGCTCATCAACCGCCGCCGGCAGCGGTCTGAGCGGCGCCGATGAACGGATTGGCGAAGATGAACCACATGGAGATACCCAGCACGATCATGGGAAACGCCTCCATCAGACCACCAGTGAAGAGCATCTGGCCGGTCAACTGGGGTCGCATCTCCGGCTGACGGGCGATGCCCTCGACGAATTTGGAGCAGATCAGGCCCCAGCCGAGCGCAGAGCCCAGTCCGGCGGCGGCCAAAATGATGCCGACACCCATGGCAGTGTAGGCGTAGATGAGGGCGACGTCGCCAGGATTCATAGGTCTTCTCCTTTATTTAATAGCGGTTCAATGATCGTGATCGGGTTTAATGCTGCTCTTCGCTCGCGAGCCCCAGATAGACAATGGTCAGCAAGCCGAAGATAAATGCCTGCACCGTGATGATAAGAATATGGTAGATCGCCCACGCGACCCCTAGAAATACCTGCAGTGGCAGTACAACCCATGCGAACGACAGCAGTGCGATCAAGACAAACAGGAGCTCGCCCGCGAACAGATTACCAAATAGCCGCAATCCCAGGCTCAAGGGCTTGGCGATCTCCTCGACGGTGGTCATGACGACATTGACCGGCGCCAGATAGATGCCGAATGGGTGCGTCAGAAACATCTTGGCGTAGCCCCAGCCGCCCTTGATCTTGATGTTGTAAAAGATGATCAGCGCGAACACCGACAACGCCATCGCAAAGGTGGTATCGAGGTTCGCCGTGGGCACCACCCGCAGGTATACGTCATGGGGATCCGCGCCAAAGAAGGTGCTGCCGATCCAACGGGCCAGCCAGGGCAACAGGTCCACAGGTATCAGGTCCATGAAATTCAGCAGGAACACCCAGAGGAAGATGGTGAAGGCCAATGGACCTACGATGCGGCTGCGGCGCGGAAAGATATCCTTGATCTGCCGATCGGTGAATTCGAGGATGGCCTCGAGGAAATTCTGAATACCACCCGGTTTTTCCAGGCTCAAATTCTTGCCGACCTTGTATGCGACCCACATCAGCAGGCCGGCGATCAGCACGCTGAACAGGATGGTATCGACAAAAATGACCGAAAAGTCGATGAGGCTTGCCGGCTCGTCGGTCTTAGGATTGCAGCCCAGGCACCAGTTGGTCAGATGGTGCTGGATATACTCGACCGGATTGGCGCTTATCGGTTCGGAAGATTCGGCCACCGCAGGCTATCCTTTGGTCTCACTATCATCAGTGCATTAAACGCTTCGGTCGGGTTATCTGACAGCCTCTCTACCCGCCGTAATCATGAACGCCACTTGGGCAACACCGAAGGTCAGCAGTAACGGGACGGGGTTTAGCTCGAGACCTCCCAAGCCTAGCCCAAGACAAACCAGCACGAAAACGAATCGCTGCACGGCCCCGAAATACAGCGAATAGACGCTGTACTTGATATTACGCTTGGCCAGTTCGCCGGCGGTAGCGATCCGCCGCACGAGCAGCCAGCTATTCGCCGCCGCCAATGCGCCGCCATACAATGCGGCAAGCGCCGCCTGCTGATCCTTGGAAAACCATGTAACGGCGGCGCAGGCAATGGTGAGCGCGGCCTGCACCACTAAGACGCCATTACGCATGGAAGCGGTAGAACAGGACTGGTCGGGCCCGGCGCGTGATATGGCTTCCGATCGCGAAACCATACCGCCGGGC
>JAPSGG010000355.1 GCA_031177845.1 Chromatiales bacterium | reverse complement strand
GGGTTGATCCGCGTGTAAAAAGCGTTCCACCTTCTCCCACGCAGACAAGAACAGGCGATCGTCCGCGCCCGGCGGCATGGGGATATTGAGTTTGCTGCCTTGGGCCTTGCCGGTACCGGTCTCGCCGGCGAAACCGGTACCTGGGTACAAGGTGCGACCGTCCTGGTGCAGATCCGCGATCAGCACGCCGGGATTATCCTCGAACGCGTAGAACACACCATTGCCATGGTGCGCGTCGATGTCCACGTACGCGACGCGTTGCAGGCGGTACTCGGTCTGCAATCGCTCGATTGCGACTCCGCAGTCGTTGAACACGCAAAATCCGGCCGCCGAATCACGCGTCGCGTGGTGCAGACCCGCGATAGGCACAAACGCGCGCCGGCACTCGCCCATCATGATGGGCTTGACAGCATCAAGGGTCGTGCCTACGACCGTGGCGGCTGCCTCGTACACGCCCTTGTATGCAGGGGTGTCGCCATAATCCAGAAAGCCCAAGCCATCTTTGGATTGCCTTTGCACTCGCCGCACATAATCATGAGTATGAAAACTCTCGATCAATTCTGCACCGGCAATCACGGGCGCCTGGACGCGACAGCGCGCCTCCAGGCCGCGAGCTTCAAAGGCCTGCTTGAACACTGCATAGCGTAGTGGACTGAACGGGTGGCCACCGCCGAAACCATAAGCGGCAAGCCTACTTCCTAAGTAAACACAAACCTGATCTGACATGGAGGGCCTACTGTCGATAATCAGTGGTTCATGCCCGATAATAAACCCTGTCCAAATAAAACCCCAAACCAATCTCACGTTCGCATGGCCCAGTACATTTTCACCATGAGCGGAGTCGGCAAGGTTGTGCCGCCCAAGAAGGAAATCCTCAGCAACATCTCACTCAACTTCTTTCCCGGCGCCAAGATCGGCGTGCTGGGCTACAACGGCGCGGGCAAGTCCAGTCTGCTGCGCATCATGGCCGGCGTCGATAGGGATTATCTTGGCGAAGCCCGACCGCACCCGGGCATCGAGATCGGTTATCTGCCGCAGGAGCCGCAGCTGAATCCCGATAAAGACGTGCGCGGCAACGTCGAGGAAGGAGCCACCGGCGTCAAGGGGCTACTAGCCGACTTCAACAAGGTGGCCGAGGCATTTGCAGAACCTGATGCCGACTATGATGCGCTGCTCGCCAAACAAGCCGAGTTACAGGACAAGATCGAAATGGTGAATGGCTGGGATCTGGAACGCCGGCTCGAGATCGCCGCGGAGGCCTTGCGTCTGCCGCCGTGGGATGCTCGTGTCGATACGCTGTCGGGCGGGGAACGACGGCGCGTCGCCCTGTGCCGGCTGTTGCTCTCGAATCCCGACATGCTGATCCTGGACGAGCCAACCAATCATCTGGATGCGGAATCGGTCGCGTGGCTAGAGCGTTTTCTGCAGGAATTCGCGGGCACCGTGGTCGCCGTGACGCACGACCGTTATTTTCTCGACAACGTCGCTGGCTGGATCCTGGAGCTGGACCGCGGCCGCGGCATCCCATGGCAAGGAAATTACTCCTCATGGCTAGAGCAGAAGGAAAAACGTCTAGCGCTGGAAGAGAAACAGGAGGCCGCCCGGCGCAAATCGGTGGCGGCCGAGCTTGAATGGACCCGCGCTAACCCCAAGGGGCGTCAGGCCAAGAGTAAGGCGCGTCTCAAGCGATTCGAGGAATTGGCAAGTGTTGACTACCAGAGGCGCGTCGAGACCAACGAGATTTACATCCCGCCGGGTCCTAGGCTCGGGGATGTGGTCATCGAAGTCGAGCGCCTCACGAAACGCTATGAAGACCGGGTGCTATTCGAGAATTTGAGTTTTACTGTGCCGCGCGGCGGCATCATCGGGGTCATCGGGCCCAACGGCAGCGGCAAGACGACCTTGTTTCGCATCCTGGTCGGTCAGGAGCAGCCGGACGCAGGTGCTATCAGAATAGGCGACAGCGTGAAGATCGCCTATGTCGATCAGTCGCGCGATGCGCTCAACGGCAGCAAGAGCGTATGGGAGGAGATCTCCGATGGCCAGGATATCATCTCGGTAGGCCAATACGAGGTTCAGTCGCGCGCTTACGCGGGCCGCTTCAACTTCAAGGGCGCTGACCAGCAGAAGCGCGTGTCCGATCTCTCCGGCGGAGAGCGCAACCGCCTGCATCTGGCCAAGCTCTTAAAAGCCGGCGGTAACCTGCTGCTGCTCGACGAGCCAACCAACGATCTGGATGTCGAGACCCTGCGCGCGCTGGAAGAGGCCTTGCTCGAATTCCCCGGCAGCGCAGTGGTGATCTCACACGACCGCTGGTTTTTGGATCGCATTGCCACACATATTCTGGCGTTCGAAGGCGACAGCCAGGTGATCTGGTTCGACGGCAATTACAGCGAGTATGAACAGGATCGCAAGCGCCGGGTCGGCGCCGCGGCGGACCAGCCGCACCGCATCAAGTACAAGCGGCTTGCGTAGCCACAAGGGCCCCACGACCGAAAACGTCTGCGCAAACGTATGATAGTAACGCAGCCGCGAGTCGCGAGCCCTAAGGCTATTTGCTGATTGCCACTTACGGGCTCAATAGATCAAGCAGTTGTGAGGGCAGGAACGCATCCAACCGCAGCGATGGTACCGCGCCAATGTTCGAGATATCGATATTCCAAACCGCGATACTGCCGATGACCTGATTGTCGAGCGTATTCTGCACGATCGTTTGGACCAGCCCTGCAGTAGATGTCAACGCATCCGGAGAGATGAAGTTC
>JAPSGG010000354.1 GCA_031177845.1 Chromatiales bacterium | reverse complement strand
CTAGCCCGGTAGTGTCGCCGGGCCCGCCTGCACCGGGATAGCTGCCTTCCGGGTACGTCGGATCGACGCCGCCCCCTGGTGGTAGTGGCAGCGGACCCTCAGTTGTCGTACATCCGGCGACGAAGATTCCCCAAGCTAGCAGGCAGCCAAGCAGGTTGCGTTTTTCCATGACGATCTCTCGATTTGATTGATTTAAACCACGCAGAAAGCGCTCGCGTTCCTGAGACGCTGTCCTCCCCCCTATAAAACAGATCGAGTTAAGATCACGAGACCGCACACTGGTCCGGTGTGCACAAGCAACTGCAGCGCATTATGGCGCCTCCAATAACGGTCCCCATGCCGGCTCGCGCACTGCTCCTTCCTTCAGTTGCAATCGTTGGTGTACCTGCCCATCCTCACTGACTGCGGCAAGTACGCCCTGCCCTCGATACGTGCTGGCATAGAGGATCATGCTGCCATTCGGCGCAAAACTGGGGCCCTCGTCCAGCTGTCCCTCGGTCAACACACGCACCTCCCCGGTCGTGAGATCCTGCACCGCGATGTGATACCCGGTGCCGTCGTTGTGAATCATCGCCACCTGAGTGCCGTCAGGCGAGATATCGGCGGCGGCGTTGTAATTGCCTTCATAGGTCAATCGTTCAGGATTACCCCCGGTCACCGGCACACGATAAAGTTGCGGTTGTCCGCTACGATCGGAGGTGAAGATGAGGTACTGTCCGTCAGGGGTCCATACTGGTTCTGTATCGATGCTCGAATAATCGGTAAGCCTGGTCAACCGGCGACTCGTTAGATCCAAAACGTGGATGTCGGGATTGCCGTATTCCGAACGAGTAAGCGCTAATTGCTCGCCGTCTGGCGACCAGGCCGGAGCGCTGTTCAGCCTGGTTGGACCCGCTACCAACGTGCGGTTACCGCCAGCCACTTCCTGGACGAAGATCTCAGGTCGGTCGCTTTCGAAAGAGACATAGGCGATCCGCTCGCCATCCGGCGACCAGACCGGCGACAAGAGCGGCATGTTAGAGGTATAGATAGTGTTCGGATTATGACCGTCGTAATCTGCGACCTGAAGGACATATTGGTCACGACCGGCGGTGTCTTGTTTGCTGATATAAGCAATCCGGGTACTGAACGCCCCAGGCGTGCCGGTCAGCTCCGCAAAGACAAGGTCACTAATCTTATGCGCTGCACGGCGCAACTGCGTACGCGTGGCTGGAATGCTGTAGCCAATCAATTGTCGGCCGTAGATCGCGTCCAGCAACTGGAACTGGATGTTATAGCCTCCACGTACCGCGTCTACCCGTCCCAACACGATGGACTCGATGCCTGCGTTTCGCCAATTCTGGTAATTGACGGCGCTGGCGTTTGGCGGCCACTCCGGAAAGCGGCTTTCAGCCACTGGATTAAATAGTCCGCTGATGCGTAAATCCGCGGCCACGATAGCTGCAATGTCTTCGGACGGGCGCTCACCCGCGCCGGCTGCGAACGGCACCACGGCGATCGGTAATGCGCCTTCGACACCTTTGGTGATCTCAATCTCAAGCACAGCCTGCGCGGGCAATGCGAAAAACATGAAGACGAAAGCGGCAAGTGCGCGCACACCTGTGTACAAAGTCATTATCCCTCCGGGACGAAAGTAAACTCGAGCTGAGACTCGAAAACTTCAGGCGTCGGTGCAGATGGCAAAGGATCGGCTTTATAAACGGCGGCTTCAACCGAGCTTCTGAAATCTTCATCACCGGTGCATCGCGTGACGTCAACGGTCTGGATGTATCCACCCGTTGTTTGACTCACATGTACGATGCAGGAGTCTCCCGGCGACGCGCTGGCCGGTTTACGCCAAAGACGTTCGATCTTCGCTCTGATCGCGCCGCCCCAGGCAGCCTGCAAGGATCTTAGTTCCGCCTTGCGGCGCCGCTGCTCCGCGGCCGCTAATCGTGCCTGTTCGGCCCGCCGCGCCGCTTCTTCCAGTTCACGTTTGCGTTGCATTTCAGCCAGTTGCCGCTGCTGTTCAGCCCGGCGGCGTTCCTCCGCCCTGCGCTGTCGCTCTAGCTCCGCCTGTCTAGCCTCCGCTTCAGCCTTCTGTCGCGCTAATTCCGCCGCGCGTCGTGCCTCCTCCTCGGCTTTTTGACGCGCGAGCTCGGCTTGACGTCTGGCCTCTTCCTCGGCTTTTTGACGCGCTAATTCCGCTTGGCGCTGAGCCTCTTGCGCCTTTTGGCGCTCGCGTTCGGCCTGACGCCGCGCTGCTTCCAGGCGTGCCTGCTCCTGAGCCAGCTGCTGACGCTCCTGTTCAAGTTCGAGCTTGGCTTGACGTCGTGCTTCCTCTGCGGCTCGCTGTCGCTCAAGCGCAGCCTCCCGCCTTGCCTCTTCTCGCGCTCTCTGTGCCTCCAATTTCGCCTGGCGCGCGGCGCGTAGCTCTGCCGTTTGACGTCGCGCCTGCTGTCGTGCTAGCTGCTGCGCCTCAAGCACGTCTTGCTGCACGACCTCCGCCTGAATGCTTTCCACCTGCGGCGGGCTCGCTCCACCCGCATCAGTGCGCATCTGAAAACCAACGACTAACAAGGCCAGCGCCAGCAGATGCACCCCAACTGCCACGGCCACCGCTCTTGAAATGTGCCGATTGTGCTGCACCACTTTAGTCGTCTTCGGGCGGAAGCGACGGAGGCTCGGTCACCAGACCAATACCCTCGACGCCTGCGTTCTTCAATTCGACCATGGCTGTGATTACGTGCTGATAGCTGGCCTGGCCGTCACCCTTAATGTAAACCGG
>JAPSGG010000353.1 GCA_031177845.1 Chromatiales bacterium | reverse complement strand
CACGTTCTATCGCGCCATTCCACTGCCTGTACCCGTCACTGCAGATAAAGCGAAAGCCAGCTATCGAAACGGCGTGTTGAAAATCACGTTACCTAAAGCGAAATCGGCCAGAGCAAGGACTATCGACATTAAGCTCGGCTAGGGAGCCTCTGATTAGGCCACAGTTTGTCATCTTGATCGGGGGAGAGATCCGGCTTGCAGTTCCGAGGCGCATCGAGGGATCTGTTAGAAGACCCCTCGCTCTCGCTCAGGGCGTCTGCGGCGGATTTTTCTTGCTGCGGTTTGATAATGACACTTGTTCAGAGCTACCGTAGGGCCTGATCGCTAGTCTAAGCACAGGTAGTGGGTTAAGGAGCGAAGAATGAGACATGCACTTACGCCAATGCAGACTTCGCAAATTACCTTATTGCGCATCTGTCGAGCGTGCCGGTCGGAACCGGAGTTCGTGATCGATCTGGTCAAGACGGGTGTGGTCAAACCCGAGGGTGCTCGCCCCATCGAATGGCGGTTTACACCACAGGAGCAGCAACGGGCGGAGATGGCGGCTTACTTGTGGCGGCGCTACGGCCTGAATACGGAAGGTGTTGCCTTTGTCATGCAGCTCCTTGAGATCAATAGAATGCTTCGCGACCAACTGCGGCCTTCCTAGCCGCCGACCACGCCCACGTCATCTTTCTCGACGAGGGAGCGTTCCTCCGTCCACGTTCATGAGCCGCTGCGCGCCCGAAGCATGAATCTCGGGCAGGAGCCTCGCTTCACCTGTCGCGCGGCAATTGCTCCGCGCGGGTGTTCTATCGACGCCGCGGTTACTCTGAGCGATCAGGCTATGAGCTTCTCGACAAGATGCCATCCGACGGCTAACAGCGGCGTGCAGCGAACTGCGCTTGGCGCCACCGCTGAGCGCGGGCGCTCGGCGGCGAAGCGCCACACAGTAGCGGGGTCAAACGAGACCCGAGCACCAAGGAGCGAGCCATGTTGCGCACTCGATTAACCGAACAATATGGACTGCAAGCGCCATTTGTCTCTGCAGGGATGGGTTTCATTGCAGTCCCCGAGTTGGTGGTCGCAGTGTCGAATGCCGGCGGGCTAGGCTTGCTGGGGGTTTCACCGGCTCCGCCTCCGGCTATGCAGGCCATGGTCCGGGCGACAAAATCGCTAACATCACGCCTGTTCGGCGTCGATCTGATTATCGCCGACACAGCCTTTGGGCCCTGTGCAACGGACGAACATATCGAGGTTTGTGTCACGGAGGGAGTCAAAGTGGTCGTGTTCCACTGGCGCCTACCGCAGGCGGCATGGATAGAACGGTTGCACGCGGCTGGGGCGAAGGTATGGATGCAGGTCGGTTCGGTCGACAGAGCGAGGGAAGCGGTAGGCATCGGGGCCGACGCGGTTTTGGCCCAGGGACGCGAAGCCGGCGGGCACAATCGTTCAGATGTGGCGTTATTCTCCCTAGTTCCTGCTCTGGTAGATGCGATAGCGCCAGTGCCGGTGATCGCCGCTGGCGGCATCGCCGATGGTCGGACTGTCGCCGCAGCGCTGGCGCTGGGAGCGGAGGCTGTTTGCGTAGGCACTCGCCTAGTGGCGAGCCACGAAGCTTATGCGCATGGCGAATACAAGCGGCGCATCGTGACCGCAGCGGCGGCGGATATTGCGCGCACCTCGCTTTTCGGTCCGGAGTGGCCCGACCAGCCGATGCGTGTCATCCGGAATCGGGTAGTAGAGGAGTGGGCTGGACAAGATACCCGGACGCCTCCGGCTCCCGATCCACCGCAGATCATCGGGCGCACATTGATCGGAGGTCAGGAGTATCCAATGCCAAAGTTCACCGCCGTACTGCCTACGCCCGACACGACGGGAGATTTTGAAGAAATGTGCCTTGCTGCGGGCGAGAGTGCCGGACTGGTGAGAGAGATCAAGCCAGCGGGTGAGATCGTTCACGAGATAATGAGCGAGGCAGAGCGTATCATCGTGGAGCGACTGTCTACGATCGCGCAGAGCTAGGATTGCGAACACCCGTGACTTTTACGCCGGATCAGAAGGATTCAGTTCATTGGGTATGGCTTTATCACGCGTTGGCTTGGATAGAGGGTGTCAACTCCATGACAGGTTGGGCAGATCAGAGCATATCGAGTGGCCGTGGAGCGTTCGGTACAGGGAACAGACGATCGAGTTCGGCCAGCTGCGCCTGCGTCAGCCGATACTCAAGCGCTCCGACGTTTTCTCTCAAGCGCTCACGATGGCCAGTCTTCGGAATGACGATGATGTCGTCGTTGGCGAGCAGCCAAGCTAGCGCTGCTTGCGCCGGTGTCATGCTGTGGGCGCGCGCGAAGCCGGCGAGCTTCCGATTGCGAATGAGTCGGCGCTGCTCGATTGGCGAATAGGCCATCACGGGAATATGCCGCTGGCGCAGCCATGGCAGCAAGGCGCGTTCAATACCGCGGCGCATGAGGTTGTACAGCAGCTGATTGGCGGCTATGGCCGGACCGCCTCCGATTGACCAGAGTTCCTGCGCGTCCGCAAGATCAAAATTCGATACGCCGTAGTAGCGAATCTTCCCCGCCTGATGCAATCCGACGAAGGCCTCTATCGTCTCAGCCAGCGGCACGCTACCCCGCCAATGCAGCAGATAAAGATCGATCCGGTCCGTGCGCAGGCGGCGTAGGCTGCGCTCGCAGGCGGCAGCCGCGCCTTCGCGGGTGGCGTTATGAGGATAGACCTTGCTGACCAGAAAGACCTCGTCGCGCCTGCCTGCAACAGCTTCGGCGAC
>JAPSGG010000352.1 GCA_031177845.1 Chromatiales bacterium | reverse complement strand
GTTCGAACGCCTGCTGGAGGCGGTGATGGAGATCAGATGCCAGGCGTAAGGAAATAGGCTCAGGGCGTAGAGCCCTAGTGCAAAAAGTTTTCAGCATCAGTGTTCCCCTGCGCGATGGTGTAACCCCTCGTCTCCGGATCTGATCCGGGACAGGCTCCAGACGAAGAACGAATGGGCGAAGTGTGAGCACAGCGAACATGAGACGCGTTTTGGTGCTCTCGGAGGAAATTCCCCGCCCGCCGCTGTGCGGTCGGCCCCCTTTGACTCAAGGGGGCGGCGAAGCTGTTTGATGTGCAGCGGAGCGGGAGATTTGGACTCGCCTGCAGCCGACACCGATGGAACCCCTTTGGGGTGGTTCAGTGACTTTCTACGTGCTTCTGAATGGGCGCACATACGGTTGATCGAATTTCGGATCAGCGAGGTCCTGTTGCGTGCCGCGTGCTCCCGGGGTTCCGTTCTCTAATCCCTGGTCTTCAATCCCTGTACCCTCTCCCCAGCCCCTGGCTCCTGATCTCTGCTCTCTTGCTCGACCGGTGTGATCTGCACCAATATTCCCAGCAGCGGGTGGTCGATGTAATGCAGCTCTTTGCTTCGCATCCGGCGATGATCTTGCATCCTGAACTGATACAGTGCATTGATCCGCTGAGGCTGCTGGTTTTCATCGTAGGTCTGCGTGGACACGGGTTTGCGCAGCACCAGATCCGTGTAGACGTGCAGGTAATGGCCTAGCACTACCTTCACGGTGCCGTCGAGTTCTTCAAGCGTCATCGGGTCTGCCGTACCCGTGTACAGGTTAGGGCTATTGAAATCCTGTGTGGGCGCGGCAGAAGAACGGCGGTATTCGGCGCCGCCATGGATGTGCACCGCCTTGGCCGCATTCTGATCCAATCCGGGTTGAACCCATGCAATGTGTTCGATCAGCTTGTAGTTCGGCGAGTTCTGGACGACCGACTTGGCGCTCGTGAGCGTCAGCTCGCTGGCCGGCAAAGCGTGAAAATACTTGCCTTCCGAGTCTCCCGAGAGCCCCTCAGCGTCCTGAATGCTCATCAGTGGCTGCGCGGGCTCGCCATCGGCCATCGGAGCGGCATACTCGTGTGTGAAGATGAGCATCTCCACCTGGTACGCGATGGGCTTTGCGCCGTTAACTGGCGAGGCGAGCATTGCAGTGGCGCCCGCAAGCGCAAGGAGCAGGGTTACCATGGTTCGTTCGACAGGCATCTTCAGTTCGTTCCGTGGCTCAGGCGGCTCTTTTGAGCGACAGGGTGTCCAGCAGTCCAGTGATGGTCTCGATACGCTGGTCGAGATCAGCCATCGGCTCCTTGAAGCGCAGCCGGTCGCCGCCATCGAGTTTGTAGATCTGCGGTCGGCGCTGGATCAGCTGCACCATCTTCTCCAAGTCGATCTTGGGCTCGGCTCCGAAAGAGATGCGCCCACCTTCTGGGCCAGCTTCCACCTTCACAACGCCGACGGGCGCGATCTTGAGTTTCAAGCGGGTGATCTCGAATAGGTTCTTCGCATAGTCCGGCAGCAGGCCGAAGCGGTCGATCATCTCGACTTGCAGTTCACGTAGTTCGTCCTCGTCCGCGCAGCTTGCGATGCGCTTGTAAAGCACCAGCCGCATGTGGACGTCGGGCACGTAATCATCAGGCAGCAGTGCCGGCACGCCTAGGTCCACCTCCGCGCCATGCGCAGACGCGTTGCCAAGTTCTGGCAACTGACCGCAGCGCAAGGCGCGCACCGCGCGCTCCAGCAGCTCATTGTAAAGCGAGAAGCCAATCTCCTGGATCTGACCGCTCTGATCTTCCCCCAGTAATTCACCTGCGCCGCGAATCTCCAAATCATGCGTCGCCAGCGTGAAGCCTATGCCGAGGTCTTCCAGCGACTCGATTGCCTCTAGGCGCTTGACGGCATCCGGCGTCATGGCGCCCTTGGGCGGCGTCAGCAGATAAGCATAGGCGCGATGATGCGAACGTCCCACGCGGCCACGCAGCTGATGCAGTTGCGCCAGGCCCAATTTATCGGCGCGGTTGATAATGATGGTATTGGCGCTGGGCACGTCGATGCCGCTTTCGATGATGGTGGTGCAGACCAGGACGTTGAAGCGCTGATGATAGAAATCCAGCATCACGTGTTCCAGTTCATGGGTACGCATCTGTCCATGAGCGACGCGGATCGAGGCGTCCGGTAAGAGATGGCGCGTCTCGGATGCGATGCGCTCGATCGTCTCGATCTCGTTGTGTAGAAAATAAACTTGCCCGCCGCGCTTGAGCTCGCGCGAGACCGCCTCCTGGACAAGTGCATCGTTCCATTGTGTGACAAACGTCTTGATGGCGTGGCGCCGCATAGGTGGCGTGGCGATGATGGAAAGCTCGCGCAGCCTCGATAGCGACATGTTCAGGGTGCGCGGGATGGGGGTGGCCGTGAGTGCGAGCGTATCGACTTCTGCCCGCAGCGCCTTGAGCTTTTCCTTGTGACGTACGCCGAACCGGTGCTCCTCATCGATGACCATTAGCCCCAGATTCTTGAACTTGATCCCCCGCTGCAACAGTCTATGCGTGCCGATCACAATGTCGATGCGGCCGTTACTCAGGCCGTCGATGATCGCCTGCTGATCTGCGCGGCTTCGAAAGCGTGACAAGGCCTCCACCCGCATCGGCCAATCGGCGAAGCGGTCGATGAAGGTCTGGTAGTGCTGTTGGGCCAGCAGGGTCGTTGGCACCAGTACCGCAACCTGCCGCCCGTTCTGTACAGCGACGAAGGCCGCACGCATCGCGACCTC
>JAPSGG010000080.1 GCA_031177845.1 Chromatiales bacterium | reverse complement strand
TACCCGCTCGTGCTGAGCCAAGGCGAGATCCCCCGCGCATGGGACCGTGAGCCACCTGCGTCGGAAGTCCAGGCAGTTCATGCCATCACCTTGTTATTCGCCCTATCCAGCCGCTCATTGCTGACGGCCTCGCGCAGCTGTTTGCGGGCGCGAAATAGGTGCGAGATCACGTCGCTAGAGGCAGTATCCAGTATGCCCGCGATTTCTTCACAGCTGAAGCCGCCTATAACCTGCAACACCAGCGGTTCGCGGTGTTCCGGCGGCAGCGCCGCCAACGCGCGCCGCAGATCCACAGCCTCAGCATTGCCATCGTAACGGCCGACATCGGCCAAGACGCCCTCACCCATCTCCGCCCTCTGTGCCTGCGAGCGATTGCTCTGACGCGCATGCTCGCGCTGCAGCATGCGGAACAGCCAGAATTTTGCAGCGCCTTTGTGCTTAGAGCTATCCAGCGAATGCCAGGCGCGCATGAAAGTTTCCTGCACCAAGTCTTCGGCCATGGCACGGTCGCTGCACAGCCATGCTGCGTAGCGGTATAAATCGGCGGCGTATGCTTCTATCAGTAATCCGAATCGGGCCTGTCGCGACTTGTGCATAGTGGCAATAAGGCTCGTGGGTTGAGCGGCGCGTGGCGCCGGGCAGGAAGCAAGCGGCGCCGATACCCAAACTATAGTACAGGCCGGCGCGGCCTGCGATAAATATTTAGGACGACTCTGAACAAATCTATACTGGGCTTCTCAAGGCAGGGAAAGCAGACAGTGTGGCCACGGTTGAAACATGAGGTATTCGTTGCGTTTCCGATAACTTGCGCCGCTGGAGGAGACACTCTGAAGTGCGCCTGCAAGCCAGGGCTTCCATCCTTGGATGTCCGCGCGAAGCGAGTGGCTCCGCACCCTAGTACCGCAGCAATCTCCTATTTAGTGAGAGCATTTTTAGTGAGAGCATTGTGGACCCGTTGCGCAACTCTAGTCAGACCGATCCATCAGCCTCAGATAGTCCCTATATATGCACCGGTCCATCACCACCATCATGCCAGCGTGTCGGGCTTTAAGGGCCGCCTGGGCGTCGACGACACCGTCTTGCAGCCATAGGGCTTTCATGCGGGCCGCGAGACAATCTTCCACGACGCCGCGCACGTGCTCGGGCGCGCGGAAGACATTGACTAAATCCACCCGCATCCGAATGTCCGCAAGGCACGCATAGGCCCGTTCGCCCAACACTGCATCGAGATTGGGATTTACAGGGATGATCCGATAGCCGAACGCCTGCATGTTGCGCGCGATGTGATGACTAGGACGATAAGGTTTGCCCGATAGACCGACCACCGCGATAGTTCTGGCGCGTTCGAGCAGCGCCCGGATCTGCTCCTCGGAAGGATTGATGAACTCGTTCATCACCCAGCTTCGGTCGCGTACACTATCATGGCAGTAGACGTTCACCTTGCATGAGATGGGCCACCGTCTCGCGGCTGCGGATCAGGTGTATCCGCGCGCCGTCCACCATCACCTCGGCCGCGCGCGGGCGGCTGTTGTAGTTGCCGGCCATGGAAAAACCATATGCGCCGACGGCACACACCGCCAGCAGCTCGCCGGGAACCAACGCAAGCTCGCGCTCCTTGCCCAGAAAATCGGCCGTCTCGCACACGGGGCCGACAACGTCATACACGTGAGACTCTGCCTGGCTCGATCGCGCCACCGGAATGATGGCATGCCAAGCATCGTAGAGGGCCGGGCGCAGGAGGTCGTTCATACCCCCATCCACTACGGCGAATCGCTTATGGCCATTGTGCTTGGTGTATTGCACCCGCGTGACGAGAATGCCCGCATCGGCCACAATGGCACGGCCGGGCTCGAACAGAAGTCGGCATGGCGTCGCCCCTACCGTTTCGAGCACGGCATTAACATAGTCACGGGGCGTCGGCGCAGCTTCGTTGCGGTAGCGCACGCCCAAGCCGCCACCCACGTCCAGGTGATCGATCAAGATGCCCTGCTTGCGGAGCTGTCCCACGAGCGCAAGAACCCGCCGTAGGGCGTCCACGAACGGGGCGAGTTCGATCAGCTGCGAGCCGATGTGGCAATCGATGCCGATTGTTTTGATATGCGGCAGTTCGGCCGCTTGCAGATAGGCCGCAGTCGCCTGTTCGATATCGATACCGAATTTGTTTTCCTTGAGGCCGGTGGAGATGTACGGGTGGGTACGGGCGTCGACGTCCGGATTTACGCGCAGCGAGACCGGCGCAGTCACGCCCATATCGCCAGCGATTCGATTGAGCGCACCCAACTCCGCTTCGGATTCGACGTTAAAGCAGAGAATGCCAGCCTCGAGCGCGCTGCGCATCTCATCTTCGCGTTTACCCACGCCCGAGAACACGACCTTAGCGGGCTCGCCGCCCGCCCTCAGCACCCGCTCTAGTTCGCCCACGGAGACGATGTCGAACCCGGCGCCGAGGCGGGCGAGCACATTGAGCACGGCGATATTCGAGTTCGCCTTGACCGCGTAGCACACCAGGTGGGAAAGCGCACCCAGCGCGCCGTCGAAGGCACGCCATTGCCGCTCGATTGCCGCGCGCGAATAGACGTAGCAAGGTGTGCCGTATTGTGCGGCGATCTCCGCCACTGCCACGCCTTCGGCGTACAGTTGCTCACTGTGATAATCGAAAAAACCCACGCTAGCGCTGTTCTTCTAGTTGTTCTCGTTCGTCGGGCAAGTACAGATCGCCCTTCTGCCCGCAACCTAGGAGCATAGTAAAGACGCACAGCAGTAAGAGCAGCAGAAAACTCGCTCTATACATTCGAACCATATCATCTCGTTGAGGTCGAGCACGGCAGTATAACCCTTGGCGTCATCCTGCCCAACGTGCCTGACTGGTGCCGCTGGCATCTGCGTACTCGAACAGCGCGCACTCAAACTACAGGGTTAGCCTGACAGGGTGGGTTCCGTGCGGTTGACCGGTGGAGTCGACGCCCGTTAGTGTCTATGGCTGAGTCTCAGGATCATTGTCTCGTTTGAAAATCGTCGTACTGGCCATCGCCCTCTCGGGCTTGCTGTTCTGGCTGCTGGCCGTGAAGCGGCTGCGCAGACGTAGATGGCTTGCCGGCAGCGGCCACGGATTGGCCGGCGGCGTGCTGATGATCATTGCTCTGTTGTTCAGCGCGGTAGCCGTCAATCTGCACACGTATCAAAGGCTGACACACGAACAGCCCGTGGCGGAGCTCGGTTTCGAGCGTATGGGACCCCATCATTTTCAGGCTACGCTGACTTATCCGTCTAGGGAACGCGAAACCTTTACTCTGATCGGCGATGAATGGCAGCTTGATGCGCGGCTCATCAAGTGGAAAGGCCTCGCGACATTGCTGGGTCTGGACACACAGTTTCGGCTGGAGCGCTTGAGCGGGCGCTTCAGGGACCTAGAGCGCGAGCGCAACGGACCGCACACTGTTTATCCACTCGCGGAAAGCGCCGGGCTGGATCTTTGGGGGCTTGCGCAGCGTTACGACCGCTGGCTGCCCTGGGTGGATGCAACGTACGGTGCGGCAACCTATCTACCGATGGCGGATAACGCCGCCTATGGCGTGCACGTGACGACTTCCGGGCTGATCGGTAGACCGCTCAATCGCGACGCGCGGACCGCCATCGAGCGCTGGCGTTAGCGCTGACCGCGGCGAGATTGCTGGTATACTCGCCTGAGCATGCAGGCAAGCAATCGATCATGAACAAGACGCGCAGGCTGTGGTTGCAAGCGGCGCTTGCACTTGGTGCGTTGGCCGCGAGCCTGGGAATGCCGCGGGCCTTGCTGGCGGCCTGGCCCAAGGCTCCTTTCACCGCGCGAGATGCGGACGCCGCTTTGCGTGACTTGTTCGGTATATCCGAAACCGCCCTTATTCCCTCTGACAAGATTCTGCTAGATGTCCCCGACGTGGCGGAAAATGGGACGATCGTGCCGGTCATGGTCACGTCGGAACTGGAGGGCGTGGAGTCGATTACGTTGCTCGCAAACAAAAATCCGCACCCGATGACCTCAAGCTACCTGATCCCCAAAGGCACGCTTGCGTACGTTGCCACCCGCATCAAGATGCAGGAGACGGCGGACGTCGTGGCCGTGGTCAAGGCGAACGGAAAGTTCTATAGCGTGGCCAAGCGGGTGCAGGTGGCCATCGGTGGCTGCAGCTGATTTGGCCCTTGGGGTTGGCAATGGCTGATTCGATTAGGATGCTCTGTGAGGTCGAAGGGGACATCGCCACGTTCAAGAGCCTGATCCGCCATCCCATGGAGACCGGCCAGCGCGAGGATGAACTGACCGGTGAGAAGATTCCCGCCCATTTCATTCAGGAGGTCACCGTGGAGCACAACGGCCGCGTGATCTTCGAAGCCCTGTGGAGCACTGGCATCTCGGAGAACCCCTACCTGTCATTCAAGTTCAGGGGCGCGAAACCCGGCGACCCGATCAAGCTCAGTTGGGTGGACAACAAGGGCGAGTCAGACTCGCTCGTGGCTGAGGTCTCCAAGGCCGATTAGCTCCAGGTTGGGAGATCAAGTCGAGTACTTCACGTCATTGTGGCAAAGGTCATGCTGCGGCCGCGGGCCGGCATCCAGTAGGCCAGGTATCGCGGTTCATCACCGGCCGTGTCCGGATTCTGCCGAAGCCCACCCTGAGCAGGCGGGGACGGGAATGACGGTTACCGCCTATGCAAAGGTCTCGCGGATTGCGGCACTGGATAGGCAGCTATGAAAGCATCAAACTATTATCTACCGGCCGTTGAACTAGCGACTGGCGCCGAGCCGAATGCCGCCGTCATCTGGCTGCACGGGCTGGGCGCCGACGGTCACGACTTCGCACTCATTGTCCCGGAACTAAGGCTCGGCGGCCACGCGATTCGCTTTGTGTTTCCGCACGCGCCAAGTGCGCCGGTGACGGTCAATGGCGGCCTGGTCATGCCCACCTGATATGACATTCTCAGTCTCGGTTCGACGGCTCGCGAGGATGAGCGTGGCATCCAAGCGATGGCCCCAAGAGTTGAGGCCTTGATCCAGCGTGAGCACGAGCGCGGTATCGCCTTTGATCGCATCGTCTTGGCTGGATTCTCCCAAGGCGGCGCCATGGCGTTGCACGTCGGGTTGCGCTATCCGGCACAGCTTGCCGGGATCATGGGATTGTCCACTTATCTACCCCTACGCCCGCGGCTCCAAGCTGAACGTAGCCCCGCCAATGCGAATACGCCCATCTTCATGGCACACGGCAATCATGATCCGGTGGTCGACTTCTCGTTCGGCACCAAATCCCGCGACTATCTCTTGAGCCTGGGCTACCCCATTGAATGGCGCGCGTACCCCATGCCGCACGCGGTCTGTCCACAGGAGATCGACGATATGAGGCAATGGTTGCTCGCAAGGCTCAATTAACCTGAGCCGCGCCGCCGCTTCATGCCGGCCCTCCCCTCCCGACTTCGTACTGAGCTTATCGAAGGAGCCGCCTGGAACTATAAAATGACTTGTAACAGTCTTGGCCGCTGATTAGCTAGACTCGACGCGAGAACCCAAGGATGATGACACTAGAAACCCGCGCGGGAAGATCGAGTACAGGAATCCTCTTCCCTCGTATGGAGAACAGAATTCGACCATGCGAGACTGCCGTCGCTGCTGATCTGCGTTACGCCCTGGCGCTCGGGCGCCGTCCGAACATGGCATACCAGCGCATGAGGTTCTGGTAGGAGTCGTCGATCGCCACGTCGGCGCGCTCGGCGTGCTCGAAGGCTGCAAACAGCGTGCAATCGGCAATCGTTGGCCGCGGGCCGGCAGCGCAGCGCGCGCCTGCTCGGCGACTTGGGGTACCTGCTTGCGGTGGACGAAGATCGGGCTGGTATTCAGAAAAATCTGCGTGATTCAGTTGAGGACGCTCGTGTCTGCGAAGCGCTCCAGCTCGCGCACGCGGGCTCGCTCCAACGGCTCAATGCCGATCATGGGCGGATCGGGATGCAGCTCCTCCAGATACTCGATAATGGCGAGCGATTCGGTCAAGCAGGAGCCGTCGTCCAGTTCCAGCACCGGCAACGCACCCAGTGGATTCTTGGCGAGAAATTCCGGTTTAAGATTCTCCCCTTTGCGCAGGTCGACCCTCTCCAAGGGTATCGAAATACCTTTTTCCGCCAGGTAGATACGCAGCTTATGCGGGTTGGGTGCGAAGCGAAAATCATAGATCCTCACGGTAACCTTTTTCTCCTATGCGGCGACCGGTCGTCCCGTCCCTCTCGACACCCTTCGAGGTGACGTCCCGCGCCACGGTTACTATCTCGTGAACGATACCATTCTTGCCACCTATTTTCGCCCTGTACATGAGCCCATCAGCGATCTTGATCGCATCCCTGACGCCTGCGGGCGGTTTGAGGAATGTAGCAGCCCCCATACTGAAGGTGACCGGCCAGCCGCTATCGCGGCGCGCAATCCTGCAACAGGCGATCTTGAATCCTCGTTAAGTGCGCTGGGGGGCCTCGAAACCGGTTTCCGGCAACAGTAGCACAAACTCGTCGCCTCCACGCCGGCCGACGAAGTCTGGACTGCGAACGTCCTGCTGCAGCGCGGTGGCGATGGTCTTAATTAGGGTGCCGCCTGCGTCATGTCCAAGGCGGTCGTTGATGGTCTTGAAGTCATTCACGTCAACGTAAACAACGATGGTATGATGACGATGGCGCCGCGCCAGAACCAGCACCTTCGCCTCTTCTCTGAACGTTCGCCGGTTCATGAGCGCGGTCAAAAAGTCCATCCTAGCCAATCTCGCCTCGCGCCTATATGCCAGCGCGAGCTTGGCGACGAGGTAGGCGAAAACGC
>JAPSGG010000351.1 GCA_031177845.1 Chromatiales bacterium | reverse complement strand
GTCAGCTCATCGAATTCGCCGATACTCCGCCATACGTCGCCGTTGACCCCCATGCAGAATCCCACTCCCGTGGGCAGGTCGATGAGCGGCACATCAGTCCGCACGCGCTGAAACCAGCGATCGATCCGCTGCACGTCCAGTCCCGCGAAAGGCGGGTTATCGACGTTCATCTCAGGGAAGCTGCAAATGGTGGCTGCGTTCGAGAAGGGCGTGATGCTGGCGATCTTACGATCGGCCTGCATTGGCGCCATGAGACGTTCAAGCCAGTAGGGCGGCACTTCGACATCCGTATTAAGCAGCACGAAGTCTCCGGCCGCGTGCGTTGCGGCCCGGTTGACCGTGGCGACGAACCCCAGGTTGGTGTCGTTGCGAAGCAAGGTTAGGTTTGGATGCTCGCGGACAAGTTTCTCAAGATAGTACCGTACCCGCCTGTCAGGGCTTGCATCATCCACCACGATCAAGCGGTGGGGCGACCGTGTGTTCTGCGCGATGCTCCGAAACAGCGGCGCCAGATAATCGAACCCGTCATAGACAGGAACGATGATATCCACGACATTCTGCAATGGAGGGGGAGCGACGGCTCTTGGCTCCAGGAGGTCGAGTGCGGTTTGCAGGGCTATGTGGCGGGACCGGCGAGCATCGGAGTTCTCGGCCAACCACACGATGCGGTCCCAAAGATAACGCCAGTCGCCGCGCAGCACGCAGCGTATTCCGGTCGCGAGACGACGCCGGTCGACCGAACGCCAGGCATAGCTGATTAAGCGAGCAGCAGAAAGGCGTTTGCGGGTTGGACGGATACGAGCTTGAAAAGACGAACTTCCCTGAATGTTAAATTTGATTAGGACTTCTTTCGGCGGAGTTGCGTCTAGGATCTCGACGCCATGAAATCCGCTTATATGGGCGCTGTCTTTTTGCCAGACCGAATGGACATCGTCACGCCGGATGCCGGTTCGTATAGCAATGCGGCGCAACGCGTCGCCATCGTTAAACAGCATCACACCGCCAGTCAACGGGTGTTCTTCATGAAAGGCCCACCCTTCGATCTCCAGCCTCCCACGGATGATCCGCGCTCGTTCGACCCTAAGATGAAAGGCCGGATCATTGGCGACACCGCTATAGTATGGGCTGCCTCTGCCCAGCATGGTCTTGATGCGCCCGGCCAGAGCACGCGACGAGATTGAGATCAAGCGACGACCTTGACGCAGTGGTTGCGTCAAACGCCAGGATCTGGAGGTACAGATGCTATTGATCTCGGCCTCCGCCTTGGCGAGCTTCGACAGCAGCACCGCGAGTTCGCGCCGATGTTCGGTCTGGCCGCGCTGCATCTCCAGCCTTAGATTCTCGAGATTTTGCGTCAGCTCAGCTGTCCGCGACCTGAGCACTTCCACAAACGGATCATAGAGACTTTCTACTTGCGCCAGGTCACTGGATACCTCATCCATCACCCCGCGCGCGTTTTCGTCGTCAGCCGCTGCCAGTGTAAGCAGGGCAGAGTGCACTTGATCCACCAACCCACAGTCTTGCAATCGATCAGTTGCAAGCCTGTGGTGGCGCAGATTCGAGGTGAGAAAGGCATCCACGTCTGTGGCAATGACATCCGGCGCAAGCGGCCAGGCAATGCTCAACTTGGCTGCAATCCTGTCCATCGCCGCGCGCCAGTCATGTAGTAGCTCATCGTAAGTGATGAAAACGCGCGGATAGGCGCGCGAGTGGAGCTCGAGCTCAAGGTTATGACGTAGCCACAAAAGTAGACCTTGGCCGAGTGGAAATCCGTTGCGGGCCGCAAGCGATGCGGCGACCTCCAGCGGATGGCGGAGCACGATGATACAAGCCACCGACAATCCGAGCTCCGCAGTCAATCCGTGCCACAATGGCATCAATCGGCACAGCCGTGGATCCTTTAACCCCCATAGAGCCGCAGTGCCGAAGTCGCGGCGAACGATTCGGGTCAAGGCTTGTTGAAATACCTTTGTCTGCGGGTATTCATGCCATCCGGTCGGCAGTGCGCGGCAATCATCCCAGCTCGAGCCGAGCGCCGCAAAAACCTCGTCGTGCAGGCGCATGATCGAGCGATTTTCCCAGTAGCCACGCGGATTGTCAGGGCCAGGTGGCAGCAAATCGGGCCCAAGCTCGGTACCGAGCAGATTGCACACGCGCGTCACTGCCGAGGTGCCGCTCCGATGCACGCCGGTGATAAACAGGGCAGTGCTTGTTTTCGCGCACTCCGTGTTAGTGCCTGTGTTCATGCTACGCTGGATTTAGGTTTCATCCGTTCAGAATCTTCGTCTAGTCCTTTTACTCTGAAAGGCCAAATGATACATGTCATAGGTCCTGTTCCTATGTTCTGATGCTCACCTGCGGCCAACGGAGTCATGATAACCTGAGATCACTGCTGCTGCAGAATAGGAGGAAGCCTCGCGGCTAGGACCCGTGATTAATCTTAGATCCAAAGGACGACATTACGAGCCAACCTGGTCCAGCTGTGTGACCGAGGAGAAGGTGGCAAGAGAGGCCGAGAACGTAGGCGCTAGTCACTTTATCGTTCGGCTGTCGAAACATGGAGATTTTGCACACCTCGGGGTTAATCAAAGATATCGAACACTATCTGGCCCCGGTTCACATGCTCCTCGCCGATGACGTCGCCAGCTCGGTGACTTGCGCAGGCAGGGTCCGACTCTATCTTCACGGGATTGATCGCGATCTGGGATCCACCATTGCTAGCGGTGCGCGTGCAGGAGCCGCACCGGTTCCCACGCTGACGCCCGAGATGTTTCCCCGCGTTCGGGACGGC
>JAPSGG010000079.1 GCA_031177845.1 Chromatiales bacterium | reverse complement strand
TTGCGGTAGGCGCCGGTTGCGCCACCAGCGGGGGCTTGGAAGAGGTCCGCGCCATGGCGGAGGAGGCGAAAAGCGCTGCGGAGGCCGCGCAGCAGTCCGCCGATCAGGCGCAGAGCACCGCGGATTCGGCCCAGCAAACCGCGGATCAGGCAATGAGCACTGCGGAGAACGCCTCCCAAGCCGCTTCAGAGGCAGAGTCCTGCTGCGATGCTAACACCGAGCGGCTAGATCGCATGTTCAAGCGGGCGCAACAGAAGTAGGCGCTGGCCAGCTCATCGAGCCGCGCCCAAAGCAACGCAGTACCGCATCCCGCCGCGAAGGGCGGGATGCGGCTTTTTGGACGAATAAATTATTGCGTTTGGGCTGGGCCGGGTGTCGCCGCTTGCGCGATTGAGGTTTCAGCCGCGGCAATCGGCCGGTCCCGCGCCACTGAAATCGGAATTCCCGCCTGTCCGTTCACGACGGCGCGCACCTTATCCCAGTCCACCGGATAATCCTCCCTGCCCTGTGTGGCCGCGACCACCTGCGCGACCACCGGCGTCAGATTGTTCGGGGCTGAAGGCTTGGCCTTGCCTTCACCAAGGGACAACGGCGCATGCACTTCGAGGTAGAGCTCATCGCCATGCCAGCCGGCCTTATAGGGCTGGTTGACGATGCGCACCGTTGTCCCAATCGGTACCGCCTCGAACAGCGACTTGATGTCCTCGGGATAGAGGCGAATGCACCCATGGGTGACCTGCATGCCGATGCCGAACGGCTTGTTCGTGCCGTGGATCAGATAGCTGGGCAGTCCCAGGCGCAGCGCGTACTCACCCAATGGGTTCTCTGGGCCCGGCGGAACGACCTCGGGTAGCGGATCGCCATCGGCGGCGTGCTCCTTGCGCACAGATTCCGGAGGGTACCAAGTTGGGTCCTTGACCTTGCCCGTAAGCTTGGTCGTCACTAGCGGCGTCGCCCATTCGCCGCGGCCGATGCTGACCGGATAAGTCACCACCTGCGGCTGCTCCCCCGCGCGAGCCAGCGGGTAGTAATACAGGCGCATCTCCGCCACGTTGATCACGATGCCTTCGCGCGGCGCATCAGGAAGGATGAAACGCATCGGTAGAACGACCTCGGTGCCCTCTCCTGGCAGCCAAGGGTCCACATCCGGGTTGGCGCCACGGATCTCGTTGTAACCCAGACTATACCGCCGCGCGAGATCGATCAACGTGTCCTCGTAACGGGTCGTGGTCTTGCGCGATTCACCGATCACCGCCTCGTCTGCTGGCGGCAATTCGAAGGTTGCAGCCCTGAGCGGCGTCCACGCCAGGACGACCGCCATTATCACCAACCCTAAGTAGCGCAAGCTCATATGCACAACGGCATTATATCGTACCCATGTTGCTTGACCGGACCAGGCAAGGCCGTTCGCCAACCAGATGGCCACGTTTATCGGAGCCTTCGGCCGCGGCTCTTGCTCGGGTAGGCGCGCATCTAGATCCGTTGCGGTAGAAAGACGCCTCTCTATGGCCCGATCCGTGCATAACGTTCGACGAGCGTCCTTCGGTGTGCCGCGGGGCGTGTCTTGAAATCATACAAAAAGGTCATCCGGTCAGGGTGACCGACGAGGAGATTGCGATGTCAGAGAAACCCATCGAACATGGCCGCCGGCGCGCCATCAAGCTCGCCCTTGGCGGCATAGTGGCGGTACCGCTTGCCAATCTCTTGCTGCGCAGCCCGGCGCATGCCGCCGAACAGGTGTCGGCAGACGACCCCATGGCCAAGCAGCTGCAGTACACCGACAACTCTCCGAAGAAGGGCCAGTACTGCGACAACTGCAAGTACTACGGTGGCGGCGCCCAACAAGGTCCTTGCCAGATCTTTCAGGGCAAGCTGGTCGCCGCCAAGGGCTGGTGCAGCGCCTGGGCAACGGCATAAAGCCTCGTCATTCCGCTGCGGTCGCGCTGGGTCTCAGTCGGAATACAGCGCCGTTACCGCCAACAAAGTATCGCAGCAGACCACTGCTGGTGCCTTCATCGCTGGTGAAGTAAAGCGCCCGGTCGGGGCCGATCGCAACCCCGACCGGGCGCGCCCACCGTTTGCCGTTCGGAAGCTGGAAGCCGGTCACCAGATCGTCCACGCGTTGCGCCTCACCATCTTCAAAGCGCACAACCACGATCTTGGGCGAACGTTGGGTGGCTGGATCACCGCCCGCGCCGCCGGCCGGCAAGATTGCCCAAGAACCGTGCAAAGCGACGATCGCGTCACCCACCAGCGCCAGGGTCATGGCATCCTTTGGAACAAAGGCCACGCCCATCGGTGCGCTGCGCGCCGGGAATGTCGCTACCGGCGGCGTAACCTCGCCCCGCGGGCGGGGCGGCGAGCGTCCGGTGCAGTCGTCGCGGCGCACCTGTTCGCCATCGTACTGAAACCACGGCATGCCGTGAAAGGAATTCGGCTCCGCACGGCTGAAGTACTCGGGCGGCAGATCATAGCCCCAGTGATCCGGTCCGTTGTTGCTCACGTACAGGCCACTGGTGCCGGGCTGCCAATCGAATCCGACCGGGTTACGCAGACCTGAGGCATAAGCTTCCCAGGTTGGTGCTTGGCCTCCTTCGTTCAGCACCAGCACCCCGCCGCGTCGATCCTCGAAAGGATAGCCTTTCCCTAGGTATTGATCGCTGCAGTTGCCACTGATGCCGAGGCTCACGTATACGCGCCCATCAGGTCCAACACGCACCGTGCGGCTGCTGTGACCTGCGCCTCCGGGCAGTTTCGCCAGCAGCTTCACATCGTCCGCATCGATTCGCGCCTCACCGGCGCGATAGGGCGCGCGGTACAAGCCATGGTTCTGCGCAATCAGCATCTCGCCCTCACGGAATGCGATACTATGGGGGTAATCATCCAGCTCGACCAGGACCGTCGGGTCGGTATAAGGCGGCGGTAATCGGTAAACTTCTCCCGAGCTCGAGCCGATAAAGAGGTCGCCGTTAGGTGTGAATTCCAATAATCTCGGTTCGTCGAGGTCGTCGGCGAGCACTTCCAGCATGTAACCGTCCGGCACGCGCACAATACGCCGTTCCCCGGCGACGTCGAGCGTTTGTTCGCGATACCTTAGCGGGACATCGGCGGCCAAACCAGATGTACCGATCACGGCAAGGCCATCAAGCAGTGTGCTGAGCAGACGAAGGCCCGATGTTCTACGTAAAATCATGAGAGCGTGGTGATCCCAGTTTCGAGGAGACAGCGCCTTATCTGAGTGCATCGGCGTGGGATCGTTCTTAGGCTTGATACCTTAGCTATCGAAAGCACGCTGAACTGGAAGTGGCTGCGTGCTAAACTTTTATAGAGTCCACGGTTCAAATTCGATTTCGCACATCCGCCATTATGCGGCCCCTGGCCGGAATGGCGGTGCAGCGTATCGATGGTCGACTCGGCGGCAGCGCTGCAGCGTCGGGATGCTACGGAAAACGCGCCAGCGATCTTAAACGCAACTGGTATCCACCATCTCAACGAGGTGACAATATGTCACAAATAGGCCCCGTCCAGGACGTTCGACCCTTGTTCAACAGGTTGACTTGCGATCAGATCAAGCTTACCCCCGCGGCTCACGAGCAGCTCAAGTCGCTGCTAGAGGCCGAGGACGAAGCCGAGGTCGCGGGCCTGCGCGTCTTTGTGGCAGGCGGCGGTTGCGCCGGTATGACTTATGGCATGACCTTCGCCACCGAACGCTACGAGCACGACCTGGTACTGGAACAGGACGGTGTGAAGGTGTACGTGGATGCAGTCGCGCTGAGCTTTCTGGAAGGCGTGGAAATCGATTTTCAGGAGCTGGCGACCGGCCCTAGTTTCGTGTTCAGAAACGTATTTCAGGCGATTGGCGGTGGAGGCACCTGCGCGGGCTGCGGTCACGCCCAGCATTAAACGAACCCCTCTTTTCTAACTTATAGGTATAGGTAGTTCGATACAGCGCGGGGTCTCTAAGTTGAACGAGGGACTAGGGGTTAAGAGCTTAACGGCTAATGAAACCCATGGTCTTCGCTCTCTAATCCCTCTCCTTAGCCGCTGCGAGCTTTGCGTTAACACCCCTCGTGGAGCTTGGCCCGGCTATTTCTTCGCCCCTGCAGCCTGGAATCCGGCCGGCAGGCCGCCCAATTCGCCCTCGCCGAACAGAAATCCCAGCATATGGCGCTCGATCTCCGCGACGCTTTTGGGATCGGCCGTGCTGAGTTGGTAATCGTTGATGATCATCGTCAGGCGCTGGAGCCATTGCTGCCAGGCTTCCTTGGAAACGTTTTCATAGATGCGGATGCCCAGGGGGCCTGGATACGGGGGCCGCTCCAGCCCCTCGGCCTCGCGCTTTAGTACCACGCATTGCACCATATGCGCCATGTTGCACCTTCTACTCTCGCTGCATTCCGCACCAGCTATCTCTCCAGGACTTTAGGATCCGGGAGGATTACGAATTGCACTGCCAAGTTTGATAGCTTTGGAACGAAGAACTGCTTAACTGGTAGCCCATTATGTCGCACAACACATCGCACAACCAATGCCCAGTAGAATTTCGCGCCGCAAGATTTGCGCTGAGCCTCCACCGCGCCGCGCACCTCCTCCCGGCATGGCGATCTATCGCCGCTCCGGTACTGTATGGCATCCTCACTTACGCGCCACTTGCCGCGAGCGAGGATAATGACGCCTACAGCGCCGTGCGCGCGGATATGGTCGAGCATCTCAAAGACTACGCGCGGGTCCAAGATTTGGACGGCGAACAGCTGGACCCTGAGGTACTGGCGGCGATGAATCAAGTGCCGCGCCACCAGTTCGTGCCCGAGGGACTGCGCGACCATGCCTACGAAAACCGTCCGCTGCCGATCGGATACGGGCAAACCATCTCGCAGCCCTACATCGTCGCGCTGATGACCGATCTACTCAACGTCGACGATGACGATGTGGTGCTGGAGGTCGGCACCGGCTCGGGCTATCAGGCGGCGGTGCTCGCGGAGCTTGCCAAGTACGTATATTCGATTGAGATCATCGAACCGCTCGCCGAGCAGGCGACCAAGCGTCTGCAACAGCTCGGCTACGACAATGTTACTACCCGCATCGGCGATGGCTATCACGGCTGGGAGGAACAGGCGCCATTCGATGCGATCATGGTGACCGCAGGAGCGGAAAATGTCCCGCCGCCGCTGGTGCGCCAGTTGAAACCGGGAGGACGGATGGTCATCCCGGTCAGCAGTACGCCATTCACGCAGCATCTGCTGCTGTTGGAGAAAACTCCACAAGGCACGGTAGAGACCCGGCAGCTCCTGCCCGTCCGCTTCGTGCCGCTGACAGGGGATCATTAAGGTGATGGACCTGAGGTTGCGGACCTCATCCGTGGGCGCGGTATTCAGCCCTCAGCATTTCGGAGGGAAAGAGCGCCAAGAGCGGTACTACGATATCAATACAATCCCCACAAACAACGCCACATTGCGGCAGGGGTATCGATGGACACGATCAAAAAGATCCTCGCACCGACCGATCTTTCCGCAACATCCCGCGCTGGCGTGCGATACGCGCTGGAGATGGCGGCGCTGTTCGGCGCTGAGGTCTATATCTATTGCGTCGCGCATTACGAGGCGGCCGTCCCCTATCCGCTGGGCCTCGATGAGGGCGCCTCGCTGCATGTACCGGTAATCGACGTCGCGGCGTTTTTACAGGAGCGCCGACAGGCCCTCGCCCGATTCGTAGCCGAGCACTTTCAAGACCTGACCGCGACTATTTCGGTCTATCAGGAGGTGGATATGGGCGCCGTCAGCGACAAGATCCTAGGGAAGGCAGCCGAAATTGGCGCAAACCTGATCATCATGTCCACTCACGGGCGCACCGGACTCGGCCATATGCTCATCGGCAGCATTACCGAACAGGTGGTCAGAAGAGCATGTTGCCCGGTGCTGTCCATTAGACCCTGACGAAGGGCGCTAACAAACCTCGGTCTGATCTGTCCATATATCGACGTCGGTCAAATCGGCCCGTTGGTCCCCAACGCGCTACCGTTATGCGCCGCGGATTGCTAATCTCTCCAGCCCCAAATCCCAACGCCGCCGTAAGGGTCAATAAGAGGTTCAAGTGAAAAACGTCAAGGGCTTGCTCGCCGAATGGGAATCGGCGCCACGCACCCATCTGACCGCGCGCGAGTATGTCGTGCGCCTGCCCATTCGCGACGCCGCCCGGCTTGAGGCGCTGGCGGAGATGTATCCAGGCGTCGGGATTTCGGGCATTATCACGGACCTCATCTCGGCAAGCTTGGATGAACTAGAATCCGCCATGCCTTACGTGGAGGGCGACCGCGTGGTCGAGGAAGATGAATTTGGCGATCCGGTCTATGAGGACGCCGGGCCATCGCCCCGCTTTCACCGGCTGTCTCGCGCTCACTCTAGGGACTTGCAGGCAGAGTCCATTCGCAACCGGGAGTTGAAGAACGGCAGGAAGTAGGGCGCATTGCGCACATCGCAAAATCCTGGTGCTGCGCGCAATGCAGCCTGCGATCTCTGGGTTAGTCAGGTTGTCGTCAGACTATCCCCTCTGATGGACCGGTAGCTTCCCCATGCAACCTATAGTTGCCCGGTCAAGGCAGGATCACGGTGTGACATTGTCGTGCAACCCTTTTCCGCCGATTTGAATTCCCAGCTGGGGGTGCTAGCGCAAGTCGCCATCGCCATGGCGCTGGGCGGCGCGGTCGGGATCGAGCGCGAGATGTCCAACAAGCCGGCCGGCTTTCGCACCCATACCCTGGTTGCCGGCACGGCGGCGTTATTCATCGGACTGGCAGATGTACTGGCGTTGAAGTTCGCAGCCGAAGGTTACGCCAGTAC
>JAPSGG010000350.1 GCA_031177845.1 Chromatiales bacterium | reverse complement strand
AGCGGCTTACCGTATTTTTGCAATTCGCTCAGGTCTTGCCACTGGTCACGCGTAAGATCACCCTCGCACACATACACGACCAAATGGGCGCGCAGGGCCTCCTCGCGGGCCGTTTCAGGCGCCCGATTGCCGGCCTCGTTGAAGCCGGGCACATCCGCCAAAATCAGGCGGTCGCCCCGGGGCGTGCGCCAGCTATAGCGGGTCACTGAACGAGTCGTGCCGCCACGCACGTCGACCAGCGCGTTCTTTTCCGCGCGCGAATCGGGCACCAGCGCGCGAATCAGTGAACTCTTGCCACTGCTGATCTCGCCGTAAAGGGCGATGTACACCTGGCCTTCGGCGCGTCGCCGGTCTAACTCACGAAGTTCCTCTTGTGGGATCGCAACGTCGACGCCCGCAGCGGCATATCGGTCCATGTCGGCGCGCAGTTGAGCCTCATCGGGTGGTGCAGGCACTTGAACACGCCGGTCCGAAGGCCTGAGCAAACGCCATACCACGACGCCGCCTGCCAGCACGAATATCGTCAGTACGGACACGTAGATGACGATGAGCCAGGCCGGCGCGTCCTGTAATTGATCGCGCACGGAGAGCGCCAGATTCGAGGCGACAAGGAACAATACCAGCAGGACGGCAGCCGCCAAAAACACCACAGCGGCTGCGGCTAAGCGGACGATGAATTGGCTGCTCATGCCGGGATTCTAGCACTTCCGATTGCGGCGACCGGCCCTCAGGCCCGTATCCCAGCGATGCGCGCGCAAGCTGCCAACGCACTTCGCATGGTCATGGCGCGCAAATTTAGATCGGCCGACGAGTGGCCTGGCTAGACGCCGATGGTATTGAGCCTGCTGGCGATCGATGCTTAGGCTTCGCTCAAGGGGTGGCGTCGACCTGCTCTGGGGATTCCAGCCCGGGTGGCTGCGCGTGCTGGACCATGGTGCGGTCCATCCGCGGCAATAGCATGATCTCGATGCGGCGGTTTCGTGCCTTGGTTTCGGGATCGTCGTTGGGCGCGATGGGTCGATATTCGCCATAGCCTACAACGCGCAGACGGACCGGGTCGACACCGGCCTCGGTTTGCAGATAGCGCACCGCACGCGCGGCCCGCGCTGCCGACAGCTCCCAGTTGGTTGGATAGGTATCGCTCAGCGGCTCGCCAATCGGAAGATTGTCGGTGTGGCCTTCGAGGCTGATCTCGCGTTCGGGATACTCCTTGAGCACCTCGGCGATTAAACGCAGCGCCCTGGCGCCGGCGGCCCTCAGTTCAGTCGAGCCGGTGTTGAACAGGATATCGCCGCCGACCCTGATCACTGCGAGATCATCTCGCAGCTGCTCGATCTGCACGTCCTTGCTTTGCAGCGCTGCTTGAAGTTCAGATTTGAGCTGCGCGAACCGCTCGCTCTCTCGCCGCCGCGCCTCTTTCTCGCGGGCCAACTCGGCGGACAATTCCAGGATTCGGATGTTGGCGGTGTCTAAACCTACAACCAATACTTCGATCCGACGTTTGGAATCCTGAAGTTTCGATTCCTTCGCCTGTATCTGTTTGTTATTGGACTCTAGTCGCGCGCGCAACTTATCTCGCCTGTTGATCGCCAAGTCCAATTGCGCCCGCAGCCGTTCGCGCTCGTCGTCCACCGCTTCAGCCTGCTGCTCGGAGCCTGCAAGCTCGGCTTCCTTGTCGCGTATTTGTTCGCTAGTAGCCTCCATCTCCGAGCGCAGGCTGTCTTGGGCGCTTTGAACGGAATCCAATTGCGCGGTGAGCCGCTCCCGTTCGCTCAGCATAGCCTTCAGCTCGCTGGTGAGCTGCGTCTGTTCCGAACGCGCGGCGTCCAGGCGCGAATTCAGATCATCACGTTCCGCCATTGTGCTCGCAAGCTGGCCTTCGATCCGGCCGCTCTTAGCGCGCAATGCGCGATGCTCCCGCTGGAGCGAGTCGAACTCCCGCTTTAACGCCCGATAATGGGTCTGGAGAGTGGAAACTTGGTCGGACAGCGCCATTTGCATCTCCTTCGCGCGGCGAAGTTGCTGTTGCGCGGCCTCGAATTCGAGATAGTAGGCAGTCCAGCCCGACGCTGCGGCGAGCGTCAGCAGGACCGCCCAGATGACCGTGTACATCCTAAAACCTGTGTTTGTCATGGCTTACTCCATTAAGCACCACGCTGTATTGTTCGCTTTAGCGGATCGGCAGCCCCAAGAGGCGCCGCTTGTGCATGGTGTCGGGCGCCTAGTTAGGCATCAAAAGAGATATTAGCCAGCTCTTCGGGGGTGTAGAATCGGCCGCTGCGCATGTAACCTGCAATAATGCTGGCTTTCAGTGCCACGGGTTGTCCGTGCTGGTTGCGCGCCAGCACCCAGTCATCCGGCAGACCGCACAGTGCATGAGTCGATGCAACGCTGCCGTCGGCATCCAGCGGCAAATGTGTCTCGCCGGTAGACGTGTCCTGAAAGGCAGGTAAAAAACAGAAATCCGTAATGAGTCTTCCCATGACACACTCCTCGCGTTCCAACGTGCGGCCCTTTAGTACTTCATAGACTCGACGCGTACACCGCGCAAAAGCGCGCTAGGAAAATGTGATGGGTAGAGCACATCCTTTGTGACCAGCGGCAGCATGCGGCCGGCAGCTACTGATGGGCGAGGGTTTAGGTGGTCATCTCCTGGCGGCTGTAGAAGCGGCCGTCCCGGACGAAACCCGAGATCACCGAATCTTTCACGACCGTCACGCGTCCCTGGGTGTTTCGCTGAATGATCCATTTCTCGGGAAGCCCATCCAGGATATGGATGTTGCATAGGGTGCCGTCCGGGT
>JAPSGG010000078.1 GCA_031177845.1 Chromatiales bacterium | reverse complement strand
GATCCTGCGCGATCCCGACCGGTAGATTCTCGACCGCGCCCTTCCAGATCCTAGGCGTGGCCAGCGGCTCGCCGGCGGAATAGAGCTTATGGGTCTCGAAAAATCGAAAGCCGTAGTTCAACAGCGCCTGCGTATGAGCCGCGCGCGCCTTTTCGCTGGCGGTGCCCATCACCACGGTGATCAGCCGCATGCCGTCGCGCTCGGCGGATGCCACCAGGCAATACCCGGCGGATTCGGTATGACCGGTTTTGAGCCCGTCGACCGACTCGTCCTGCCACAGCAGTTGATTACGGTTGTATTGCTTGATGCCGTTGAAGGTGAACTCCTTCTCCGCATAGCCGGTATAGCGTTCGGGAAAGTCGCGGATGAGCGCCTGCGCCAGGATGGCAATATCGCGCGCCGTAGTGTAATGCTCCGGGTGTGGCCAGCCCGTGGAGTTCATGAAATGCGTGCCGGTCATGCCGAGCCGCTCCGCCTGGCTGTTCATCAACTGGGCGAAGGCGCTTTCGGTGCCCGCGATGTGCTCAGCCACCGCCACGGTCGCGTCGTTGCCGGATTGAATGACCACGCCTTTCAACAAAGCCTCCAGCTTAATCCGGTTGCCGACCTCGACGAACATGCGTGACCCGCCCGTCCGCCACGCCTTCTCACTGATCAACACCTCGTCCTCCAGATTCGCTTGTCCCTCGTGCAGCGCCTGATAGACGAGATAGGTGGTCATGATCTTGGTGATGCTGGCCGGCTCCACGCGCTCATCGGGGTTCTTTGCGGCCAGTACGGCGCCGCTATGGAAATCAATCATGAAGTAGCTCTTGGCATCAAAGACCGGCGGCTCCGGGATCAGCGCCGGCGTGGGCGTCGTTTGGGCCTGTGCTACGCTGAAGATAAAAACAAAAGCTAAGGATATGAGGCTGCGTACGGGCATCGACATGACGGTGAACAGGAGCTTGTGATGGAAAAGCGCGAAGCCTAGCTTAACCCGCGGGTATCGAAACACTAGAGTTTATAGTTGTGAGCAAAGGGTGCAGCAGCCGCAACGGACCTGTCAGTCGCGGCACACCCGTTAAACGCCTGCGATTACTCGACCACTATGCGAAAATCGCTAACTCCCAAAGCCTTTAGCCGCTGCGCCGCCAGATCCGCAGCGTCCACGGAGGATAAAGGCCCGATGCGCACGCGATAGACGGGACTGGACGCGTCGGCGCCTGACTGTATGCGAATATCCTCCACCTGACGTAATAGTAACTGCGCGCGCAACTGCTCTGCGTTGCTGAGTTCGGAGAATGCGCCTACCTGTACATACAGGCTTGGCGCCACGGCGACCGCAACTTCCTCGTCCGGCGCGGAGGTTTGATCCGCGGAACGGCCAGGTTCGAGCGCCCGCACTTCGACCATCGCGGTGCCACGCTCCAGCACACCCAGCTTGCGCGCAGCGGCATAGGATAGATCGATCACGCGGCCATCATGGAATGGCCCGCGATCATTGACTCTCACGATCGCCTTGCGGCCGTTCTCCAGATTTGTGACCTGCACGTAGGTTGGCAGCGGCAGGCTGGGGTGCGCGGCGGTCATGGCGTACATATCGTAGATCTCGCCGCTAGAGGCTCGCCGCCCGTGGAACTTGGGCCCATACCAGGACGCGATCCCGCGCTCGACGAAGCCGCGGCTACTCGCCAGGACGTCGTAGCGCCTGCCGGCAACGATATAAAAGGGCGGATTGCCGAACTTGCTTTTCGGCTCGACCTTGGGCACTGCGTCGGGCGCATCGTCCCATGAGCCATCCGGGATCGGCACGCTACCCGTGCAAGCCGCCAGCATCATGGCCCCCAGCGACCACGCCAGCGCATGCCGATAGTACAAATCTCTGCTCACGGCGCTTCGCATCGGTCTAGCGTTCTATCGGACTATTGTTGCGTATTGGCGAGCCGATGATCGCGCGCCTGTTTGATCGCCTGACTCAACTGGTACACGGCCATGGCATATAACTGGCTGCGATTATAGCGGGTGATCACGTAGAAGTTATTGAGACCAACCCAATACTGCATCCCGTCGCCAGCGTCGTATTCGAGCAATGCCACGGGCCCATCCCCATCGACTGCGCCCAGCGCCTTCACGCCGTTGGCCGCCAACAGGCCGGGATCGATGGTCGGTACCATGCCTTTGTCGATCAGGCTCCGATAGCCGTCGCCTCGCACCTCGGCCGGGAACACGACTGGCGCGCCGATATTCCACCCGTGCACGCGGAAGTAATTGGCCACGCTGCCAATGGCGTCCGCGGCGCTGTTCCACAGATCGCGCTTGCCGTCCGCATCGAAATCAACAGCATACTGGCGGTAACTGCTCGAGATGAACTGACCCATGCCCATGGCGCCAGCGTACGAGCCTTCAGCCGTGGGAATGTTCACCGTCTCCTCGCGGCTTAACAGCAGAAAATGCTCCAGCTCGCTGCGAAAGAAATCTGCGCGCGGCGGGTAATCGAAGCCCAGGGTCGTCAGGGTATCGAATACCGGGTAATCGCCGGTCTGCCGGCCGTAGTATGTCTCGACCCCGATGATGGCAACGATGATCTCGGCAGGCACACCGAAGAACTGCTCGGCTTTCTCCAGCAGCGCCTCATGCTCGCTCCAGAATTCGACGCCGCCCTGAATTCGCCGCGCGGTTACAAAGATCTCGCGGTACTCGTGCCACGGCTTTGCTTCGGCGGGTCGGGCGATTGCCGCCAGCGCACTCTCCTGCTGATCCACCCCGGCAAACAACCGTTCGAGTTCGGCCCTGTCGAAGCCGTGTTGCGAGACCATGTGACCGATGAACTCGCGCACTTCGGGTCGGGAGAGGTATTGGGTCGAGCCCGCCTGCGCGGCCGTAGGGATACCGTCCGCGGCGCCCATAGCAACAAACAAAGTACAGACAAAGGCATTGGCGAGGTTGCGAAGGCTTATGGACATGCCGATCATCGCGCCTGCGATCGCTCTTGTGAGTGCATGGACATGAGCATACCGAATGCCGCCATCAACGTCACTATGGATGTCCCGCCGTAGCTGATCAGGGGCAAGGGCACGCCCACCACCGGCAGCAGCCCCGAAACCATGCCTATATTGACAAAAAAGTAGATAAAAAACGACAAGCTCAGGCTCCCGGCCAGCAGCCGTGAATAAGCGTCCCTTGCGCGCGCCGCGATGGTCAGTCCGCGCCACACGATCAGCGCGTAGATCGCCAGCAGCAGGATAACGCCCAGAAATCCGAACTCTTCACCGTACACTGCGAAGATAAAATCAGTCGACCGCTCGGGCAAGAAGTCCAACTGGGATTGCGTGCCGTTCAGCCAGCCCTTGCCGTACAGGCCGCCCGAGCCGATCGCGATCTTGGATTGGATGATATGATAACCGGCGCCCAATGGATCGCTCTCCGGATTCAAAAGGGTCATCACCCGCTGACGCTGATACTCATGCATAAACTGCCACAGCACCGGCGCGCACAAGAATCCTAGCAAACCGATCGCGCTCAGCAACCGCCAACTCACGCCCGCGAGAAAGATGACGAACAGCCCGGCGCTGCTGACTAAGAGCGCGGTGCCCAAATCGGGCTGTTGGGCGATGAGGACCGCCGGCGCTGCCACCACGATCAGCGCCATCCAGACCTGCCAGTGGCGCGGCGGTAGTTGCCGACCCTCGAGATACCAGGCCACCATCATCGGCACCACCAGTTTCATCACCTCGGCAGGCTGAAAACGCACCAGACCGATGTCCAACCAACGCTGCGCGCCCTTGCTCACGTCGCCGGCGAGCATCACCCCTAGCAGCAACATCATGCCGCTTAGATAGAGCCAGGGCGTCCACGCCTTGAGGCTGGTCGAAGGCACCTGCGCCAGCACCAGCATGACGCCAAAACCCGTCGCCAGCCGGATGGCTTGGCGCTCGACCATTTCCAATTCGGCGCCCGCGGCGCTGTACAGGACCACCAGACCCAGCGCCGCCACCAGCGCAAGCGCCATCAATAAGGTGACGTCCAGACGCAATAGGCGAATCAACGCGCCCGGCGTAGGCGGATGCTGCTTCGAGTCAAGGATGATCCGCATGCTTGGCCGCCTCCATCACCAGCGTGGGTTCCCGGTTCAACAGATAGTAATCCATCACCTGGCGCGCCACGGGCGCGGCAACCCGCCCGCCGCCACCGCCGTTCTCCACGATGACGGCCACCGCAATGCGCGGGGCGTCCGCCGGCGCGAAGGCGATAAACAGAGCATGGTCGCGCAACTCTTTTACGATCTTTTCTTCATCGTACTTTTCATCCTGTGCAAGGCCGAAGACCTGGGCTGTCCCGGTCTTGCCTGCGATGCTGTATGGGGCATCAATCCCGATGTGGTAAGCCGTGCCGCGTGGGTTCCTCGTCACTTCGACCATCGGCCCGATAACCTGCTCCCAGAAGATGGGGTCTCTTAGCTGAACCGTGCCTAGGAATTTGTGGTCCACCGGCTTGAACTCGCCCGAATGGCTGTCCCGCACTGCCTTCAACAAGCGCGGCTGCACGCGCTGACCACGCATCGCAAGCGTTGCGACGGCGGCCGCGAGTTGCAGCGGCGTTGCCAGCATGTAGCCCTGACCGATGCCGGCGCTGATCGTCTCGCCCGGAAACCACACTTGGCCCCGGGCCGCTCGTTTCCACTCGGGCGAGGGCACCAGACCGCGGGCCTCGCCGGAGGAATCGAGCCCCGTGACCGCGCCGAGCCCAAAGCGCACCAGGAAATCGTGCATACGCTGGATGCCGAGCCGGTACGCCAGATCGTAGAAATAGACATCTGCGGAACGCATGATAGCCAGCGCCAGATTGACCGTCCCGTGACCTTCAGGCTTCCAGTCGCGATACCTACGGCTGTCGCCAGGCAATTGAAAATAGGGTCCGGCCCACATGGTACGATTGGCCTGGGTGACGCCGTACTCGAGACCGGCCAGCGCCATAAAGGGTTTGATGGTCGAGCCCGGGGGATATAGGCCGGTCAGCGCGCGATTAAACAGCGGCCGATCGGCATCGTCGCGCAGTGCGCTATAGTCGGTGTAACTGATGCCGTCCACGAACAGATTGGGATCGTAAGCCGGCTGACTGACCAGCGCCAGCACCTCGCCATTCGCAGGCTCTATCGCGACCACTGCACCATTGGATTCCCCCAGCGCCTGCACGGCCACCCGCTGCAAACCCTCGTCGAGACTCAACATGAGGTCCGCGCCGGGGACAGGCAGCTGCTGATCCAATATACGCAGCGGGCGGCCCTGCGCATTGATCTCGACGTGCTGAAAGCCCGCCTTGCCGTGCAGTATGCTCTCGTAGTATTTTTCGATGCCCAGCTTGCCGATGTGGCTGGTGCCATTGTAGTCCTTGGAATCCAGTTCGCTCAGTTCGTGCTCGTTGATCCGCCCGATGTAGCCGACCACGTGCGCGGCCAAGCCCCGAGTCGGGTAGTGGCGGCTTAACTGGGCGGCGATATCCACGCCCGGGAAACCATGTCGATTCACAGCGAAGTCGGCGACCTCATCTTCGCTCAAGTTGAACAGCAGCGGGATGCTTTGGAAGGGCTCTTTGCGCTGCAGTTCGCTATAGAACCGGCGCCTGTCCGACTCGTCGATGTCCACGATCCGGGCCAGACGCGCGAGCGTTCCTTCCAGATCGGGGACCTGGGAGGGCGTGATCTCCAAGCGGTAACTGGGCTGATTTTCAGCCAGCACGGTCCCGTTGCGGTCGTAGATCAGGCCGCGCGGTGGCGGCACCGCGACCAGCTTGACGCGGTTTTCCTGCGACAGCGTCTTGAAGAGATCGTGATTGACTATCTGGAGGAACGCCATCCGCCCTGCCAGGAGCGCCAATAAGAGAAACGTTGCGAACGCGGCCACTACGGCGCGCACCGCGAACAGCTTGCGTTCCTGATACGGATTCTTGATCGTGTCCTGCACCGGCATGCGGTCGCGCGGGGCCGCATTGCGCGACCTCAGTGGTGGGTACTGCAAGTCCGTTGTCCTGGTAGATTATGGCCCTGTGGCGTGGCGTAACCCAGCCACCGGCTGTCGGCCGATTATACCGCCTGGATCAATCTGGCGGCCGGCGCGTTTGCGTCGTTCATCCCTTGTCTGGCACCGCACATCGCCGCCGGCGCGGCGGCCGGCGACCTAATCGATGCCGAAAGTTGTGACCTGCCGCGACGGGGATGATAGTATCGCGGCGGTCGCGACTCCACGTCGCAACAACAACTCGAAACGAAGGACTGAACCATGGTTTCATTCATTCCGTTTCTGCTGGGGATCCTGGGACTGGCGTCCGCCTATTACATCTTCCGCATCGTGTTGCAGTATCCGCCAGGCACTGGCCGCGTGTTGGAGATCGCCGAGGAGATTCATAAGGGAGCCATGGCCTTCCTACGGCGCGAATACTCGATCCTCGCGGGCTTCGTCGCCATCGTCGCGATCTGCATCTGGATCTCGGCACTCGGGATCAATACTGCATTCGCGTTCGTCTTCGGCGCCCTGTGCTCGGCCGCTGCCGGCTGGTTCGGCATGTACACCGCCACCCATGCCAACGTACGCACCACGACAGCGGCGCACGAGAAGGGCGCCGCCGAGGCGCTGTCCGTCGCCTTCTTCGGCGGCTCGATCATGGGCATCACGGTCGCCGCGATGGGACTCCTAGGCTTAGGCTTTTTATACCTGCTGTTCGGCCGCGATCCGGCTACTGCGCATGTGATTCACGGCTTCGGCATGGGGGCATCCAGCGTGGCGCTCTTCTCGCGCGTCGGCGGCGGCATTTATACCAAGAGCGCCGATGTGGGTGCCGACCTGGTCGGCAAGGTCGAAGCGGGCATACCGGAGGATGACCCGCGTAATCCCG